>JALOMP010000293.1 GCA_025455365.1 Chitinophagaceae bacterium
GAAGTACTCCAGCGCCCCATCAAGAAAGTGCCTTCCCTCCGGGACGTCACCATCGTAAACCTTTTTTACGAAAACTCAACCCGTACGCGCATCTCTTTTGAGCTTGCAGAGAAAAGACTGAGCGCGGATACCATCAATTTCGCGGCCAGCGGTTCTTCCGTGTCAAAGGGTGAGACGTTGCTCGATACGGTCAACAATATTCTGTCCATGAAAGTGGATATGGTTGTGATGCGGCACAGCGCCAGCGGCGCTCCCCATTTCCTGGCCAAGCATATCCCGGCCGTCATCGTGAACGCCGGCGACGGGATCAACGAACATCCAACCCAGGCCCTGCTGGACGCATTTTCCATACGGGAGAAGTTTGGCAGCCTGGAAGGCAGGAAAGTGGCCATCATCGGTGATATCATGCATTCCCGCGTGGCGCTGAGCAATATCTACCTGCTTCGGAAAATGGGCGCTGAAATCATGGTGGCGGGCCCTCCGACCCTGATCCCCAAATACATGCGGGAAGCCTTTGACATCCGGGTGGAATACGATGTGCGCAAAGCATTGGATTGGTGCGACGTGGCCAATGTGCTTCGAATCCAGCTTGAAAGACAGAACCAGGTGCTCTTTTCTTCGCTTCGCGAATATAATATCGCCTACGGGATCAGCCGGGCCTTGCTGGAGTCCCTGGACAAGGAAGTGGTGATCATGCACCCGGGGCCTATCAACCGCGGGGTGGAACTGGACAGCGATGTGGCTGATAGTGGTCAGAGCATTATCCTGGACCAGGTGGAAAACGGCGTAGCTGTACGCATGGCTGTGTTATACCTGCTTTCCGGAAAGCGGGATAATTGATCGCAGTCCCTGTACGGGTCTGCCACGGGTGACCTGGTCGCCCGGTGCCCTGCCGGGATGCCGCAGGGGCGGCAGAAAAGAACTTTTCCCTATCTTTCCCGCATGCAAAGAACCTGCGTATTTCCCGGGACTTTCGATCCCATCACCCTCGGCCATGTGGATATCATCCGTCGGTCAATTCCATTGTTCGACCAGATCATCGTGGCCATTGGTATGAATGCCAGCAAACTGCCCATGTTCAGTGCGGAACAACGCTTGTTCTGGATTGAAGAAATTTTCCGCGACGAACCGCGCGTGTCCGGCGCCATCTACGAAGGACTGACCATTGATTTTTGCCGGCGAACCGAATCAAAATTTATCCTCAGGGGTATCCGGTATGTCAGCGATTTTGAGTACGAAAAAACCATCGCAGACGCAAATCGCGCCCTGGACCCTTCCATTGAAACCATCTTTCTCACGGGCGAGCCCAAATACACTTCCGTTGCCTCTACCATTGTGCGGGATATCATCCGTAACGGCGGCAATGCTTCCCCCTTCCTGCCAGAAGCGGTCATGAAATCTCTTTCTGATAAGCGGGTTTTTATCCCGGTGAAGGACTAACCGTCGGCCTGTTATATCCTTCTCAACCTCCCAGGGTTAGATGCCGGGTAGCTACGCAAATGCAACGATAAGATCACGGATCAAGGGGTAACAATCGGCCAGGAGCTCCTTTCTGCGCTTCGGATCCGTCCATTCAATGGATGTAATCTGCTCGGAGGCCTGCGCTTCGAGCATCTGTACGCCGGGCGATTGCATGCGGTACCAATGGCTTTCCTTCAGGATATGCTTGCCATACTCGTCATACACATGAAACGTGGTTGTTAATTTATCGCCCAGGATGGTATCGCGGACTCCGGTTTCTTCCTCCACTTCCCGCAAGGCACAGGCTTCGATGCTTTCTCCCGGATCCAGTTTGCCTTTAGGGAGGTCCCATTTGCCGCGACGGAAAATCATCAGTAATTCGGAGCGTTCGTTGTACACCATGCCGCCCGCGGCGGTGATGACCAGGAAATGCTTCCAGAATGCCTTGTGCAGCGCCTGCAGGTCTTCATGAAAAAATACGCCGGCGTGCCGCTGGGGTAGTTTCATTTCATGGATCATGCTTTTGATACCGGCATTGGACAGCTCGTCCATATATACGCCATCGTCGTGGTGCATGATTTCCTGCATGTCTGTATCCAGCACATCGGTGAGATACAGCGGGTGGTCGCCGAAATATATTTTATAGCGCATAGGCCGGGCATTTATCTTTGCCCGACAAATTAAGAAATTGGTTCCCATCATGACAAATGAAAAAGCCGTTGCCGAAAAGTTACTGCAAGTGCAGGCCATCAAACTGAACCCCGCCTCTCCATTTACCTGGGCTTCGGGGTGGAAAAGCCCGATTTATTGCGATAACCGGAAGGTCCTGGGATTCCCTTATGAACGTGACTTTGTCAAAAGCGAGCTCTGCAATTTGATCTTCACCCGTTTTCCCGATGTGGAGTTGCTGGCTGGCGTGGCAACGGCCGGGATCGCGTGGGGTGCCATGGCTGCCGACCAGCTGAAACTTCCTTATATATATGTTCGCCCCAAACCCAAAGAACACGGCCTGGGCAACCAGATTGAGGGATATTTCGAAAAGGGACAGAAAACCCTGATTATCGAAGACCTAGTTTCAACGGGTAAGAGCAGCCTCCAGGTTGTGGATGTGGTCCAGCAGGCTGGCCTGGAAGTAGCCGGGATGGTTTCGATTTTCACCTACGGGTTTCCGCAGGCAGAAAAAGCCTTTGCCGAAAGGAATTTGCCCTATGTTTCGCTGACCAATTACGACAGCCTGATCGGGTTGGCCATCGAAAAGGGTATTGTAGGGGGCGATATGGAAAATACTTTGTTAAACTGGCGCCGGGACCCTGCCAACTGGAAAGGAATGGAATAATTTTAAGGTCAAATCCTGTAGATGAAAAAGTTTACCCTTCTTTTTGCCCTTGCCCTGGGCCTCGGATTTACCGCATCCGCCCAACAGAAAAAGCCCCTGACCGTGAAGATTCAAACCCCGGGCATGCTTTGCGATGAGTGCAAGAAAAGGGTGGAGGATTACCTGAAATACGAAGAAGGCGTGACCAAAGTGGTGGGCTATCCCAGAAGCAAATACGTCCAGGTAACCTATTTCGCAGACCGTACCAACGTGGAAAACATCAAGACTGCCATCGCCAATGCCGGCTATGACGCGGATGACGTCAGGGCCAACGAAGATTCCTATAAGAAACTGCCCAAGGATCACAAACGCACCGAAGACGGCGGACACAAGAAGAATTAGTGCATAAGCGTATTTGCATGTTGGAGAACTAATTCCTTCCCCCTACGCCCTACACCCTACACCCTAGGCCTTTCCCCAGGCTTGTTTTCAAAATGAAATTCTCTGCTTTCCCCGGTAATGAACAGGTATATTCAAGCCGATGCCTGAACGGCGAATACGTATCGTTCCGTCCATTCCCAGCTCAAATTCATCCTTCAATGCAACCGCCAGCAGGTTAGGGAACAGGCTTTTCATATCCACATTCATTTTAATGGGTACCAGGAAGCTATCCTGGGCCGGTACCAGGATCATGGTATCCAGGAGGGTTTTACCCAGCGGGCGATTGTCCACCGAAACATCGATGTCCGCAGCCCTCAGTTCAATAGGGAAGCGGTTGGGATTTTGAAATCGAAGATCCAATCGAAGCTGGCTTTCCCTAATCCCCAAAGAGTGAACCTTCACATGCTCAACGCCCAGGAACTCGGGCGTTTTAATATCATGTTTGCATGCCCATAGAAGAGGCAGCAGGGTAGCGATAAGCAATGTTTTCAGGGCTGGTTTCATCCGGCAAATGTCGGGTAAAACCGGGCGAAAAAATGGTAAATTTTTCTACTAAAAAGGGTAGTAAATTGCTTCAGTCAGGCAGTTTTGGGACGATTTTTTGCTGCTCAAATATTTAGTGTAGTATTACGTGATTTAAAATATTGAAAATCATAATTATGTATTCATATAAATCAATAAAAAATCATGGTAAAATGGCCTTTTTTAGCAAGCAAAATTCGCTATATATGTCGCAGATATCGAATCTTAAACAAGATTTTTCAGCAGCATGCTAAAAATTGAATTACAGTATTTTCCAACGATTGTTTCATGTATC
>JALOMP010000294.1 GCA_025455365.1 Chitinophagaceae bacterium
CTTTCCAACGCGCAGGAATTCCTGAAAAGGAGTGCTTCAAAGCACGCCATCACGCGCACGGTTATGCGCATTGGCACGCGGCGTAT
Organism: Chitinophagaceae bacterium; assembly: GCA_025455365.1. Taxonomy (GTDB): domain Bacteria; phylum Bacteroidota; class Bacteroidia; order Chitinophagales; family Chitinophagaceae; genus Pollutibacter. The sequence continues at coordinate 87 of JALOMP010000294.1, forward strand.
CGCAGCGACCCTGGCCGGTATTGCCCTGGTTGCGCTCTCATCCTTTGCCGTGAAAAATTATCTTTCACGTCAGAACGGTTCGGTGCTGAAACAAATCGAAACGGATGTAATGGCTTTGCTGGGTAGTAATAAAGTGACCCTTGGCTCAAAAGGGTTTATCGGTGTGGAGTCAATCAAAGCCGGCCTGGTCAACCCGGACGAAGCCATAAAGGCGGCGCCGGATACCGTGGCGAAACTGAACCTGGCCACCGGGCTGGCCACACAGTTATTGTTGCAGGGCTATGGATCGCCCCGTGAGCAGTTAATGCAATTGCTTGCCATACCGGATTCAATCCTGGCTGCACATACGATTCCAGTCAACAATCATAAGGCATTAAGCGAAACACTGAAGGAAATCAATGATTACCGGTCGCTCCTGGAACTGGCGAACGTTTATACCGCCGAGCCGCGTGTCCTCCAATGGCGAAAGAAGAATATAGAGCGATCGGCACAATGGGCGATGGCCATCGCGGAGAAGCAACCACAGGATTTCAACGCCATCAATGAGTGGGCCCTCGCCCTGGAGCATGGACTGAACCACGCGGCATATACACAGGAAGATGTCCGAAAACTGCTGGGTATCTTATCGCCCTTTGAAAATACAAAACCTTCTGCCTGGGTGCAAGCAAATTTCCGGCAGGACCAGTTGATGGAAAGGGGAGAACAGGGTTATGGTTTTCTGTTTAATGGGCTTTACCAGGAAATGGCATATCTGTATGCCGCGGCCGGGGATGCCCCCCACGCATTGCAATGCATGGACTCCCTGCTGAAATACAGCCAGAATAATTTCCAGGGCGATTATGCCGCTGGAGCAGACAATGCGGCCAATATCGCCTATGTGTTTTATAAGTATGGACAGGAAGCGGCACTCGATGCTTTTGTCCGGGGGTATTGCGAGCGAAAGAAGACAGACGAAGAAGATTTTTACACGCGGCTGATCGGCCGCGGCATACGGGAACGGGCAACCGCAGCATCCCTTGACCTGTATTTCTGGATGAATATCAAGCTGAATCTGAACCTCCGCTATGCAAGCCGCGAGGACCTCGGTTTCTTTTTCAGGAAACAGCGTGCCTCTATCAGTAAAGAGAAAGGAAGCGACCATGTAAACTATTATACGGCCCTTTCCTACAAGCACGAAGGCATCCTGAAAAGCCAGGTTGCACTGCCGAAAGGCCAGGCCGATACCGGGATGCAGCGTTTGTTTGACCTGGCGATAGCCCAGTTTTCATTGGTGCGTCCCGCATACCTGCAAGAACAATTAAGGGTTAGCGGCAACTCCGGGGGAGAGGAGATGGTAGCGAGCAGAAGGTATTTGTTTGTGTATCCGGACCTGCGGACGGAATTCCATCCCCTGGAACCAAGGGCATTCCTGCAGTATTATTTGACAGACCAATTCCTTGATTATGTCATTCGGACGGGAAAATTTGACCTGCTCTACCAGGGGCAGGAGGATTTTGAAAGTATTTCGGACTGGCTGATCGGGTATAACGTAAAGATGTTTGTTCCTTTTTCCTTCCTTTCGAAGCCCATGCGGCAGGAGGTAATGGAGGCGCTGGCAAAGAATATCGAGCAACGATCCCTGCAGAGGCAGCAGGATTTCAACCTGCTCTACCTGGAGATGGGATACCGGGCACAAGAGCGGGGAGATGAGAAAAAAATGCTGGAAGCCTATCGACAGCTGATTCCCGATAATTTCCTCAACATCCTGCGCTATAAGGAATATGGCAATAACGTTAATGACCGTTCATTCCGGCTGATGGCATTTGCGGTAAAAGGTTTCACGCAGGCCGGTCATTTCGACGAGGCATACCGGTTGGTTTCCACATTTAAAAAGTCGTCTAACCGTTCATCGCTCTATGCTTTTGCAGCAGCGGAAATGCTGGCTGAAAAGAAGGACGGAAAAACGGCGGGAATCCTGATTGACTCTGCCCGCAGTGAATTGTCCAGGACATCCAATATCCAGGATGCCCAACTGAACCGCCAGGTGCTGGCCTATGCGCTGGCGCTCCAGGATCCTGTGAAAAACAGCCAGGAAATCGCCCGGCTCATTAAGAACCTGCCACAGAAGCTGGTGCCAAACCGGAACACTTCCCGTGCCTTTGCTTTTCAGGACAGACTGTATGACGCCTATACCCATGCGCCTGGTTTGCTTTCTGACGACGACCGGGCAGGCAATATCTGGATGATCTTGTACGGCTATGGCTTGCGGCATCCCAATACGTCGGCCGACTGGATTCCATACAACCAAAATTATCTCCAAATCACTACCCGAAATATCTACTACGAAGATGAGAGCAGCTGAGATGGTCAACATATGCCCCTATACCGGCCTGCGTTCATTTACGGAGGAGGAGAGCCTGTATTTCAAGGGTCGTGACCTGCAGACGGACCAGATTGCCGCATTGCTGGAGCAGAATAAATTCCTGATGGTGACCGGCGCATCGGGCGAAGGGAAGTCGTCCCTGATTTACGGTGGTCTGATACCCAATGTAAGGGCTGGTTTTTTCAAAGCGAAGTTCACCAACTGGGTGATCGCGGATTTCAGGCCGGAAAGAACACCGGTTAAAAATATGGCGAAGGCCCTGGCCGACCAGTTCAGTGCCGATGCCGATACGGTGGAAACGGAACTACGGCGCGGATACTCATCCCTGGTAGACCTCTATACCAATTCACGTTTTTATCTCGACGAAGATGAACAGACTGGTTTATCCGACCAGGAGGTTATCGCCAGGAAACGCACAGCGTCTAATCTCCTGCTGATCGTTGACCAGTTCGAGGAGTTCTTCACCAACCCGGAAAACTTTTTTAAGGAGACGCCCTCCAGGGACGCGCAGATCGTGGTGAACCTGGTCCTGGAGACAGCGCGGATCGCCATGCGCAAGAACCTGCCGGTATATGTGATTTGCACCATGCGCTCCGATTATATCGGCCAGTGTTCCGCCTTCCGCGGATTGCCGGAGTACATCGGTTTTTCCCAGTTTTTTGTACCAAGGCTGAAGCGCCGGGATTTGAAAGAGGTGATCGAAGAGCCTGCCGTTTTGAGTGGAAACCGCATCGCCCAGAGACTTGTGGAGAGACTGGTATACGATATATCGGACGGCGTGGACCAGCTACCCATCCTGCAACATGCCCTGAGCCGGATCTGGTCAGCAGCGAGCAACGGGCAGGAAGTCATGGACCTGATCCACTATGCGATGGTCGGGGGCATGCCCGCCGATGAATTGCCTGATGAAGACACGGAGCGATACCAGGCCTGGTTCTCTTCCCTGCCCTCTTACCAGGCCAAACTATACGCGGAAACAGGCCTGAACAAGGTCATCGAGATACATGCCAATCAACTCTACGAGACGGCCTGCGATACCTATAACAGCAAACATCCTGAAGCGTCCATATCGCCCCAGGACGCGAAGCGCATCATCGCCCTGGCATTCAGCTGCCTGACAAAAATAGACAATAGTCGCGCCGTCCGGAACCGGATGACGCTGGCCGAAATCACCGCCATTATAAACAACCCGGCGCTCAACCATTCCGTGGTAGGGGAGGTTCTGAATATTTTCCGGGAAGAAGGGAATTCTTTCATTCGCCCCTTTATCACGGAGGATCCGGGAACCCGTTTGATGCATCCGGATACCGTACTGGACATCACCCATGAAAGCCTGATCCGGAACTGGAACAAGCTCAATCAATGGGCGAATAAGGAGTTTGAATACTACACAACATTCCAGGATTTTCAAAAGCAGCTCGACCGGTGGAAAAAAAGTGGCAAGAGCAGCAACTACCTGCTCCCCATCGGCCCATTGACCTACTTCGAAAACTGGTACCAGAGTTGTAAGCCCAACGCCGCCTGGATCAGGCGATATAATGACGCCAGCCTCGCGCCGGAAGAATCGGTGAAAGAA
>JALOMP010000295.1 GCA_025455365.1 Chitinophagaceae bacterium
ATGAACCATGAACCATGAACTATGAACCATGAACCATGAACCATGAACTATGAACCTCACCTAAACTCATACCCGATATCGCTCCGGAAATACATCCCCTCGAACTCGATGAACTCAATGATCTTTAAAGATCGTTTAACGGCTTCCGTTATGTTCCCCCCATACGCGGTTACCGCCAGGACGCGGCCTCCATGGGTGACGACGCGGCCATTCGCCAACTGGGTTCCGGCATGGAATACCAGCACATCGTCTTCATTGAGGATATCCAGGCCGCTGATTTCGTAACCCTTCTCGTAATTGCCAGGATAACCGCCGCTCACCAGCATCACGGTGGCCGCGGCGCGGGGATCAATGTCTATTTGATGGTCCTGCAGCCTGCCCTGGGCCACGGCCTTGAAGAGTGCAACCAGGTCGTTCTTGATCCGCGGCAAGACCACTTCGGTTTCCGGATCGCCCATGCGGCAGTTGTATTCGATCACATACGGTTCCCCACCGACGCTGATCAGACCGAAGAAAATGAAACCTTTATAGTCGAGGCCCTCCTGCTGCAGACCCTGTATCGTAGGATCGATGATGCGCGTACGCACCTTCTCCATGAACGCCGAATCGGCAAACGGCACGGGGCTCACGGCGCCCATACCGCCCGTGTTGAGTCCCGTATCGCCTTCCCCGATCCTTTTATAATCCTTGGCTTCCGGAAAAAGCAGGTATCCCTTACCGTCAGTCAGCACGAACATGCTGAGCTCCACGCCGGTGAGGAATTCCTCCACCACCACCTTGTGCCCGGCTTCGCCGAATTTCGACTGCTGGATCATGAGTTCGAATTCCGCCATGGCCTCCACATGGTTCTGGGCGATGATGACGCCTTTACCGGCGGCCAGGCCGTCTGCTTTCAGTACGATGGGGGTGGCGTGACGCTGCAGGTAGTCGACCCCTTCGGTATAATTGTTATTGTCGAATTCCCGGTAACTGGCGGTGGGTATCCCATGCCGGGTCATGAATGCCTTGGCGAAAGCCTTGCTTCCTTCCAGCTGGGCTGCCTCGCGGGAAGGCCCGATCACGGGGATTTCCCAAAGCTGCGGGTCGGATTTAAAAAAATCATAGATGCCCCTGACCAGGGGTTCTTCCGGGCCCACCACCACCATGCCGATCTCCTCAGAAAGGCAAAACGACTTCACGGACGCAAAATCCACAGGGTCGAGGGAAACATTGGTGCCGCAAGCCATGGTGCCGGCATTGCCCGGGGCGATGAACAACCGGGTACAGAGCGGGCTCTGGCTGATGCGCCAGGCGAAAGCATGTTCGCGGCCACCTGATCCCAACAATAAGATATGCATAGGAAAAAAATCAATTTTGTGGTTAGAGCCTGCCTTCCAAACCGGGTGTCCGTGGTAACCAGGCAGTACGCACGAAGATACAATCCACGTAACGGTTCAGCCTTATTATTTATGACGAGTGGCATAAAAATGCGCTTGGAAATAAATCCTTATTTTGGCCGCCTGTACGTAACACGAACGCGTAGAGAAAACTATTGCCCATGAACCAACCCAATCCCAAAGGACATCCGAAAGGACTCTATGTCTTGTTCGCCACGGAAATGTGGGAACGCTTCAACTACTACGGCATGCGGGCTATCCTCGTCTATTTCATGACGGACGCCCTGCTCTTCAGCAAACCCTTCGCCTCCAACCTGTATGGCGGCTATACCAGCCTGGTATACCTGACACCGCTCATCGGTGGATTCATTGCAGACCGGTACTGGGGTAACAGGCGATCCATCATCATGGGCGGATTGGTCATGGCCCTGGCGGAAATCGTTCTCTTCTTTTGCGCAAGCTTATATACATCCAGCCCGGAGGTTTCCTCCATTCTGTTCTACGTGGGACTGGGCATGATGATCGTGGGCAACGGCTTTTTCAAGCCCAATATCTCTTCCATGGTGGGACAACTGTATTCCCAGGGCGACCAGCGGACGGATTCAGCCTACACTATTTTCTATATGGGCATCAACGTGGGCGGTATGTTGGGCCCTTTCATTTGCGGCCTGGTGGGCAACACCGGCAACCCGGATGATTTCAAATGGGCCTTCCTGGTGGGCGCCATCGGCATGCTGCTGAGCGTAATCACCATGAAGTACCTCCAGGATAAATACCTGGTCTCTCATGCCAACCAGCCCATCGGCGTGGTTCCGGAACACATGGCGGACTCGTCCTCGCCCATCCGCAATCCCCTCTCTCCCGCGGTGATCCTGGGACTGGCAGGGCTGGTGGCGGTGGCCGTCGGGCTTTTATACGCACACAGCAATAAAATCTTCGATCTGAGTTTCCTGATGATCGGAGCGCTGGCAGTGATCCTATACGTGATCTTTTCAGATAAAACACTGAATAAGATCGAAACGAAGCGACTGATCGCCATTTTCGTCGTTTCATTTTTCGTAGTCTTTTTCTGGAGCGCTTATGAACAGGCCGGGGCATCATTGGCCTTCTTCGCCGCAGAGCAGACCAATCTCCACATGGGCTTCTTGAACTTCGATATTCCGCCTTCCTGGTTCCAGAGTCTCAATTCACTTTTTGTCATACTCTTTGCGCCCCTGTTCGCATGGTTGTGGCTTACACTGGGTACACGGAAACTGGAACCTTCCTCGCCGGCAAAGATGGCCCTGGGCCTGTTCCTGCTTGCGCTCGGCTATCTCTGGATCGCTTTCGGCGTGAAAGGGATCGAACCCAATGTCAAGGTCAGCATGATCTGGCTGACGGGCATGTATGCCCTGCATACCTGGGGCGAACTCTGCCTCTCGCCCATCGGCCTTTCGCTGGTGAATAAGATGGCACCCCTTCGATTTGCTTCCCTGATGATGGCCGTTTGGTTCATGGCCAATGCGGCCGCGAACGTGCTGGCAGGCAAGCTGAGCGCTTTGTACCCCGCGGGGCCTGGCGAAATCAAAAAAGCATCCGAAGCCGGCATCAATCTTCCAGATATCCTTTCGGGTAAACTTACGGCTACACCCGAACAGATCGAAACATTGAAAAAACTGGATATTCCCTACACGTTTAATTCCATCCTCGGATACCAGATCAATAACCTCTACGACTATTTCATCATGTTCGTCATCATGGCCGGGGTGGCTTCCCTGATCCTTTTCGGGCTCACCGGCTGGCTGCAGCGATTGATGAAAGCGAAGGCATAACAAGGCTTCCCACGGACAAGACCCGACAGAAATGAACTGTCGGGTTTTTTATTATCTTTCCCCATCAACCAAAACGACTGCCATGTCAGAGAAAAAATTCCAACCCTTTATCGCCCCGGAAACCCAGATGAAGGAATTCACCCTGAAAGCCGTGCTGGTGGGTTCCGCCTTCGGCATCATCTTCGGGGCATCCACGGTGTACCTGGCCCTGAAGGCGGGTCTCACCGTATCCGCTTCCATCCCCATCGCCGTGATGGCCATCGCCCTGAGCAAGCTCTTCCTTCGTACAACCATACTCGAAAACAACATCATCCAGACCACGGGATCGGCCGGCGAAAGCATTGCCGCCGGCGTGGTCTTTACCCTGCCGGGGTTTCTGTTCCTCAGTGAAAAAAGCAGTGGTGAATATTTCAACTACCTCACCATCCTTACCCTGGCCATCTTTGGCGGCATCCTGGGCACTCTCATGATGATCCCGCTCCGGCGGGCCCTCATCGTCAAGGAACACGGCACACTTCCCTACCCGGAAGGAACCGCCTGCGCGTCCGTATTAAAAGCCGGGGAAAAAGGGGGCGATTTCGCCCGTACAGCCTTCTGGGGACTGGGTTTCGCGATGGTCTATGCCTTCTTCCAGAAAATCCTGCACCTGATCGCCGAAACGCCTTCCTTCATGACCAGCCAGGCCAATAAGTATTTCCCCTCCGCCAAAGTTAGCGGCGAGATCACGCCGGAATACCTGGGCGTGGGTTATATCATCGGACCTAAAATTGCCGGCATCCTCGTGGCGGGCTCCGTCCTCACATGGTTCGTGTTTAACCCCTTGCTGGC
>JALOMP010000045.1 GCA_025455365.1 Chitinophagaceae bacterium
CCAGGGTGATACACGGTTGGGAAGGGGCAGCAGGTCGTGCAGCAGTGATGTTGTGTAGAACACCAGGGTTTCGCCCGTCATCACAAACGCACAAACAGCGATGAACAGGTTGCTGAACAGGAAAGCCCGGGTAAGTACCAGGAATTTTTGTTGCAAGGCTTAAGGTCTCTGAATGATGATCGGCGGCGTCCGCACGGTATCGCTCCGGTTTCCTTCCCTGTCTTTCATCCAGAAACTGAAAACGGCGGTATCATCACGGGTGCAACGGGGCTGGAGTTCGAAGGGATAGGAAAAAGTCATGACCACGTCACCATCGAAATTTTTCTTTCGGGGAGCATCATCCGGGATCCGGTAAAGGAGGGAATCCCTGAAATTGCTGCTTGGGCAGCGGGTGGTGATTTTTTCAACCCAAACTGTATCCACAAAATCACCTTCCTTGTCGGTCAGTCGCATGATAATCTGCAAGCCACTCTGCGGCGGAACGAGGGTGGAACTCACGCTTTCCAGGGTCAGCTGGGGGCGTGTCTGGAAAGTGTCTTTTCCACAGGACAGGACGAGCAACAGCAGGGAAACGATCACCAGGTATTTACCCATGAATCTGTATTTTGCCCTTCAAAATTAACCGTTCCGGCTTGAATTACCTATCGGAAAATCAGGGACCTGTTAACCCATTCCGGGATTTTAACATTTCTACTTTTGAGGAGAAGTGTGCGGAAACCTTTTATTTCCAGTATAAAAATAACCTGGTATACCGGCAATTCGCTGATCTGTTGGGCTTTGAGCCTCGTGTCGATGGACCGGTTCAACATGATACCGTGCATGATCCGGACAACCCGCCACTGACCGGCAGCGCGATATCGGTACTGCCGTCGAATTCCATGTCGCTGTACCGGATCCCCTTCCTTCCGATACGCTTTTTCAAAACACACCGAATCACCACGGGCGATTTCCGGGAACAGGCCATCTTTGAAAGTTCCGGCACCACACAAACGGGGCAAAGCCGCCATTATGTGAAAGATGCAGGTCTATATGAGCAAAGTTTCATCGAAGCTTTCCGGATTTTTTACGGAGATATACGGGAGTATTGCATCCTGGCGCTCCTGCCTTCATACCTGGAGCGGGGACATTCTTCCCTGGTTTACATGGCTGAAACGCTGATCAGGCTGTCGGGTCACCCACACAGCGGCTTTTACCTCGACCAGTTTTCGACACTGCATTCCGTCCTGCGGGAACTGGAGTCCCGTGGACAGAAAACCATCCTGCTGGGTGTAACTTTTGCGTTGCTGGATTTTGCCGAAACCACTCGAATGGAACTGAAGCATACCATGGTGATGGAGACGGGGGGTATGAAGGGCCGCAAGCGGGAACTCACCCGTGAAGAGGTTCACGGGTTTCTGATGGGGCGATGGGGTTTGAAGCAGGTACATGCTGAATACGGTATGACCGAATTGCTTTCCCAGGCATATTCGAAGGGCGGGGGACGATTCCATTGCCCGCCCTGGATGCGGGTGCTGCTCCGCAGCGAAGATGATCCCCTGTCGCTTACCGATGAAGCCGGGAACCCACGCACCGAAGGCCTGATCAACATCATCGACCTGGCGAATATCCATTCCTGTGCCTTCATCGCCACTGATGACCTGGGGCGATTGCACCCCGACGGCAGCTTTGAAGTCATCGGGCGGATGGATAACAGTGATTTGAGGGGATGTAGTTTACTGACGGCATGAGGGGTTGCCGTCAACCGTCAACTAAAATGTAGTAATTTCTCGCCCATGAAATACCTTCTTGGCCTGGACATCGGATCTTCATCGGTGAAGGCCAGCCTGCTGGACGCGGAAAGTGGACGGGTGATGGCCTCCGCGCAGTCGCCCCACGAAGAAATGCGGATCAGTTCGCCCCGCCCGGGTTTCGCAGAGCAGGACCCGGACATGTGGTGGCATGAGATGATCCATGCCGTTGACGACCTTCGCCGGCAGGTGGATTTCGGTCAGGAGCCACTTGGCGGCATTGGCATTTCCTACCAGATGCACGGACTGGTGGCGGTGGATGAAGCCGGTCAACCCGTTATCCCTTCTATCATCTGGTGCGATGGCAGGGCGGTGAACACGGGCGATGCGGCCTTCAGGGCCCTGGGTGAGGAGTTCTGCCTTGCCCATTACCTGAATTCACCCGGGAATTTCACGGCTTCCAAGCTGAGCTGGGTCAGGGAACATGACGCGCACGCTTATGCGAAGATTAAAACCATCATGCTTCCCGGTGATTATATCGCCTTTCGCCTTACCGGGGAAATGGCCACCACTGTTTCCGGCCTGTCTGAAGGCATCCTCTGGGATTACCAGGCCGGGGGGCCGGCACTTGCCCTCCTCAACCACTACGGCATTGGTTCAGACAAGCTCGCCCCCCTGGTGCCGCAATTCGGATTACAGGGAAGGGTAACCGAAACGGCGGCCCGGCTTACGGGGATTCCGGCAGGCACGCCTGTGACGTATCGCGCCGGTGATCAGCCCAATAACGCCTGGAGCCTGAACGTGCTTCGCCCGGGAGAGATCGCGGCCACAGCCGGTACATCCGGCGTGGTGTATGGAATCACCGCATCACCGGCATTTGACCCTGCATCCCGTGTCAATGCATTTGTCCATGTGAACCATACGCCTGAAGCGCCGCGATACGGAATACTGCTCTGCGTGAACGGCACGGGTATACTCAACAGCTGGCTTCGCAGGGAAGTCCTCCAGGGTATGGACTATGCCGAAATCAATGCCCTTGCGCAGACGGTTCACCCCGGAGCCGACGGACTGACCTTTTATCCCTTCGGCAACGGCGCTGAAAGGGTCCTGTCGAATGCAGATCCCGGGGCATCCCTGCGAGGCCTGCAGTTCAACCGCCATAGCAAGGCGCATCTGGCCCGCGCGGCGCAGGAAGGGATTGTCTTTGCCCTGCAGTATGGCATGGAAATCATGCAGGAAATGGGCCTGAAACTGGAGACGGTACGTGCCGGGCATACCAATATGTTTTTGAGTCCGCTGTTTGCAGACAGCTTCGCGCAGGTCAGCGGTTGCCAGGTAGAATTATACAATACAGACGGCGCCCAGGGTGCCGCGCGGGCTGCCGGTCGCGGTGCGGGTATCTACGGTTCAGATGCCGACTGTTTTCATGGCATGGAAATTATCCGTACCTACACTCCCGATCATACACGCACGGAAGCATACCAGGCTTTATATGCAATCTGGAAAGAAGGCCTCGCGGAAATCCTCCGGAAATGAGGATGGATAATTACCTTTAAGCCCCTTTTAACCTTTACATCTAAACGCAGCCATATGTCAGTCACGCTCGGTAACAAAGAGTATTTTCCCGGAATCGGAAAGATCGCCTATGAGGGTCCTGAATCGGACAATCCCTTTGCATTCAAATGGTACGATGAGAACAGGATCGTGGCTGGAAAGACCATGAAGGAGTATTTCAAATTCGCCGTGGCGTACTGGCATAGCTTCTGCAATACCGGGGCGGACCCCTTCGGCCCGGGTACAAAGCATTTTCCCTGGGATATGAACCCGGACGCCATCCTGCGCGCCAGGGACAAGATGGATGCTGCTTTTGAGTTTATCACGAAAATGGGAATTCCGTATTACTGCTTCCATGATGTAGACCTCATCGACGAAGGACACGATATCGCCGAATACGAACACCGGATGCAGGCGATCACGGACTATGCGAAAGAGAAGCAGCTGGCCAGCGGCGTAAAACTGCTCTGGGGTACAGCCAATGTTTTTTCCAACCAGCGGTATATGAACGGCGCGTCCACCAATCCTGATTTCGCAGCCGTTGCATGGGCCGGTACGCAGGTAAAAAATGCCCTGGATGCCACCATTAAACTGGGCGGGGAGAATTATGTTTTCTGGGGTGGGCGAGAGGGTTATATGAGCCTGCTCAATACGAACATGAAGCGCGAACAGGAGCACCTGGCCCGCTTCCTCACCATGGCACGCGACTATGCCCGCCGGAATGGTTTCAAGGGCGTCTTCTTTATAGAGCCCAAGCCCTGTGAACCCACCAAGCACCAGTATGATTATGACAGTGCCACGGTAATTGGCTTCCTGCGGCATTTTGGACTGGACAAGGATTTTAAATTGAATGTGGAAGTAAATCATGCCACCCTGGCCGGCCACACGTTCCAGCATGAACTGCAGGTGGCCGCCGACGCGGGCATGCTGGGCAGTATCGATGCCAACCGGGGCGATGCGCAGAACGGCTGGGATACGGACCAGTTTCCCATGAACCTGAACGACCTGGTGGAAGCGATGCTGATCATCATCGAGGCAGGCGGTTTTGCCGGTGGCGGCGTGAATTTTGATGCCAAGACAAGGCGCAATTCCACGGACCTGGAGGATATTTTCCATGCCCATATCGGGGGTATGGACGCCTTCGCCCGCGCCATGGTTGTTGCCGAAAAAGTGATGAACAATACCCCCTACCTGAAGTTTCGCAAAGACCGATACGCATCCTTTGATTCAGGCAAGGGCCGTGAATTCGAGGAAGGAAAACTGCAACTCGAAGATCTCCGGGATTTCGCCCTGCATTACGGCGAACCCGAACAGATCAGCGGCCGGCAGGAATGGCTGGAGAACCTCATCAATAACCAAATCTAGCAGAATCAGCATGTATACATTTTTTTCCGGTCTTAGGTTCCTTGCCTCCATACTGAATATCACAAGGGCCACTCGTTTTGTTCCCAACCTCCATTTTTACGTCCGGTTGGCTAAGCCATTCGCGGGAAACCGCTGGGTGGCCCTGTTCGCGGTGTTTGCTTTTTCATGTGCCACGAAGCCGGACCATCAAAAAGCCTCGCTCGTCATTTACAACGCCAACGTATATACGATCGACAGCATGAAGCCGAAGGCGGAAGCCATTGTGGTGGATGGCGACCGGATTGTGTATGTGGGAAGCACCGACTCCGCGAAAGCATGGATCGGCGATTCAACAAAGGCGATCGATGCCGGCGGCAAACTGGTGACCCCGGGATGGATTGAAGGGCATGGACATATCCATGGCATGGGCGCCTCGCTCATCAACCTCAACCTGATGAAGGCGAAAAACTGGGACGAAATCGTGGCGATGGTGGCGGAGGCCGTGAAGAAAGCAAAACCCGGCGACTGGATCATCGGTCGCGGCTGGCACCAGGAGAAATGGGTGCCCGCGCCTGCGAAGAACCACCTGGGATATCCCTACCACGAGGAGCTCGACAAAGTGTCCCCGGCCAATCCCGTGTTATTAACCCATGCCAGCGGGCATAGCAGTTACCTCAACGGCATGGCCCTCCAACTGGCAGGTATAACCGAAAAAACGCCCAACCCAACCGGGGGCGATATCGTAAAGGATCCGCAGGGAAAGATCGTGGGTGTGCTGGAGGAAAGGGCGCAGGGACTGGTCTATGCTCCGTATACCCAGTGGCTGGAACAACGCCCGGAAGCGGAGCGCAAGGCAGAATGGGCGAAAAGCATTTACCTCGCCGAACAGGAATGCCTGCGCAACGGGATCACCAGTTTCGTGGATGCAGGTTCCAGTTTTGAACAGGTGGCCTGGATGAAGGAACTGGCCGACCAGGGCAAAATGGGTATCCGACATTACGTAATGGTGCGCAGCGGGATCGATGCCTTGCAAAAAAATGCATCCGTTTTCCCTATCCAGGATGCCGGAAATCACCACCTCACGGTTCGCTCCATTAAAGTGTCGCTCGACGGCGCGTTGGGATCTTATGGTGCGTGGCTGCTCGAGCCCTATACAGACAGGAAAGGGTTCTATGGCCAGAATACCTTTTCGATCCCGGAGCTGAAGCAGATCGCCGCCTTTGCCTGGCAGAAGGAACTGCAGCTTTGCGTGCATGCCATCGGAGACCGCGCCAACCGGGAGACGATCGACATCTTCGCCGAACAAATCAAACAGGACAAATCGAAAGACCATCGCTGGCGGATCGAACATGCACAGCATATGAATCCCGCGGATATCCCCCGGTTTAAGGATTGGTCGATTATCGCTTCCATGCAGGGTATACACTGCACCAGCGATGCGCCCTTTGTGCCCAAGCGCCTCGGCGATAAACGGGCTGCCGAAGGGGCATACATGTGGAGGGCTTTCATGAACGCGGGCGTGCTGGTGAACAACGGGACCGACGTGCCGGTGGAAGATATTGATCCATTCGCCAATTTCTATGCCTCGGTTACCCGGAAGGGTAAGGATGGTACTGCTTTTTACCCGGACCAGAAAATGACACGCGAGGAAGCCCTGTATTCATATACCCTGGCAAATGCCATCGCCGCATTCGAAGACAAGGACAAGGGATCCATTACGCCGGGAAAACTCGCCGACATCGTCATATTCTCCCAGGACCTCATGACCGTGCCGGAGGAAAAGATTGCCGAAACAACCGTGGCGATGACGATGGTGGGAGGGAAGGTTGTGTATGAGAAGTGAAAAGTGAAAGGTGAAAAGTGAATACCGTGAACGATCAACCGTCAACCGACAACCAATATGGAAATACATATATCCGCCGATTTCGATGCCATGTCCGCACTGGCGGCGAGGGATTTCCTGGAAAGGTTATCCGGAATTGAACAACCGCTGGTTTTGCTGCCAAGCGGGAATTCCCCGGTGGGATTCCTGAAAGTCATCCGCGAACATTTCCTGCAAACAGGGACAAGGCCCCAATGGCAGTTTATCGGCCTGGATGAATGGGTGGGTATTGGACAGGACGAGTTTGGCAGTTGCAGGGAATTCCTCGATCGCCATTTATTCAGGCCCCTAGGCGTAGCCGGCGACAGGATTCATTTTTTCAACGGACTCGCCACAGACCTGGACGCGGAAAGGCGGACGGCCGAATCCGTTGTGGCAAGTCGCGGCGGTATCGATGCTGCGGTATTGGGAATTGGTACCAATGGCCATCTCGGTCTCAACGAGCCTGGCTCAGATCCTTCGCTTCTTTCGCAGGTGGTTCCGCTTGCACCATCCACCATCGAAGCCGCCAGGAGCTATTTTGACAGGCCCCGGACGGTTACCCACGGGATCACGCTCGGATTAAAGACGTTGCTGGCATCCAAATCCATTTACCTCCTGGCCTCCGGGCACGGCAAGGCATCCATCATACAGCGTGTAGTGGAAGGTTCCGTATCCAGCGATGTACCCGGCACCTTTCTGCAGGATCACGGAGATTGCCATCTTTACCTCGATACGGAGGCGGCGTCCAAACTGACAACCTAGAATTTATTTAAATTGTGGTATGAAATACCTGAATTGGATACTGGCCGGTATGATGGCATTAACCCTTTTTGCCTGTTCGCAGCATGCGAAGGATCAACAAGTAAATGGTAAAGCCGGGGGTGTTGATTCCGCGGTGTTGATACAGGACCAGGCCCGGATTGAGGCGATGCTGGACTCGTTCAATGTAGCAGCCACCCGCGCGGAATATGAGCGGTATTTCAATTTTTATGCGCCGGATGCCATTTTTATGGGGACGGATGCAACGGAATACTGGAACAAGGAACAGTTCATGGTATGGGCGAAGCCTTATTTCGATAAGAAGCAAACCTGGAATTTCGTGTCGCTGGACCGCCATGTTTTTTTTGACAGCACCGGCAAAACAGCCTGGTTTGATGAACTGCTCGATACGCAGATGAAGATATGCCGGGGTTCCGGTGTGGTGGTGAAGATGGGCGACGAATGGAAACTGAAACAGTACGTTCTCTCCGTCACGATACCCAACAGCAAGGTGGATCGTATCGTTAAGATCAAGGCAGCGGAAGAAGACAGCCTGATCCGGGCAATGGAGCGTAATTAGTTTGTGTAAGGTTTATGGTTCATGGTTCGTAGTTCATAGAGTTTCAAAATGTTTGATAATTTCAAAACGAAATCATTCCATGAACCACGAACTATGAACCATGAACTACGAACCGTGAACCAATATTCCTAAAACCCAACCAACCCCTCCACATCCAGCCAGGCCTGCTTCGAGTTGCTTTCAAAGGCCATTTCGATCATGCGGACCACATTGTACCCATGTTCCGGTTTCTCCCGCAAGGGTGCACCTTCCCGGATCGTTTGATAGAGATTCTGGTAATAGGTTCCGAAGTTCCCTTTTTCCGAAATCATCCTTTCCCGTACAACCTGTCCGTTGATTTCCGTGTGGATCAGTCCGTACTGGCTTTCGGGCTCGTGGCACCAGTCGTCGCCTACGGGTAATTTGCCGGCTTTGAGCAACTCTTCCTGCGGGTCTTCGCCTGATTTAAGGAAGCTCCCTTTTGTTCCATGTAACTCATACCGAAAGGCCATTTCACGTACAAGCATGGAAGCGTGCAGGATCACTTTCAGAAAACCGTAATCCAACTGGATATCAAAATAGTCGTCCACTTCGGAATAGGGTTTCTGCCTGCGTATATCTGCCAGGATGCGCCTGGGCTGGCCGAAAAGGACCAGCGACTGGTCGATCAGGTGGGAGCCGAGGTCATACAGGACTCCGCTGCCGGGCATTGGTTTTTCGCGCCAGAGCCCGTATGTGCGTGGATCGGGGCGATAACGATCGTAGTGTGTGGTGAAACTGTGAAGTTCACCCAGCAGCTTACGGTCGAGGATATTCTTCATCGTAAGGAAATCGGCCACATAGCGACGGTTATGGTAAACGGAACAAACCCGTTTAACCTTTGCCGATAGCTCCACCAGCTCCATGGCTTCCCTGGACGTGTTTGTAAAGGGTTTTTCCACAACCACATGCTTGCCTGCTTCCAGGGCCGCTTTTGCATAGGGGAAATGGGTTTCATTGGGGGAGGTGATTACCACCAGTTCAATACCCGGATCGGCGATCATTTCTTCCATGCGACGAAAGGTTTTCACCCAGGGATACATGGACTCTGCATGATTGGCAGACCTTTCCACCACCGCTTCCAGTCTGAAACCGGGAATGGTGGAAAGAAAAGGGGCGTGGAAAGTGCGTGATGAAATACCAAAACTCACGATGCCCGTTCGGATGGGAGTGGATGACATGTACTGGTTTTTTTTAAAAATAGGGCTTTATGATGGATGGAAAAAAAGTCCCGCCGGGGAACCGGCAGGACATCACCTGTTATATATCGGACAAATAGAGACGGGTTGCTGGACTAGAAGCTAAGGTTCAGCTGTATATACACATTTCTTCCCTGCCTGGGAATATTGCCCCAGTCGAGATGCTCATGATAAAATGTATCGAATACGTTCTCCACGCCCGCCTGCAGGCCGATCCTCGATGTTGATACCGGGAATGAGTACCCGCATCGCAGGTGGAGGAGCATGAATCCGGGTGTTTCATCCTCACCGGCGCGTATGGCATATCGTTCCTGCCTGGAGGCCGCTTCCCATTCGGCCTGCGCGGAAAAGCGGCCTGGCTGGTATCGAAGGGATAGCATGGATTTCAGCGGCGGAATGAAGGGCAGGGGATCGCCCTGGTCGTCACGGGCATAGGTATACCGTATGGTGACAACGGCCTGCCACTGTTTGTGCAGCGCGCCGCTCAGGCTGGCCTCGCCACCTGCCTGCAAAGCCCAGGGCAGGTTCTGGTATGATTTAACGCCATTGGCCCCGATGGTCATGGCACTCAGATCCGGTTCCACGATGCCGGTAATGTAATTGTCCAGGTATGAAGCGAACCCTGTAAGCTGGTAGGAAACGCGAACCCTTTGGACATTTCCGACGATACCCTTGATGCCTGTTTCGGCCTGGAAGGATGATTCCCTTAAAAGATCCGCTTTCCCGATATAATCATATCCATCCTGGGCATTGAAGAGATAGAAGCCGTAGAGTTCGCTGCCTGTGGGGATACGCTCCGCATATGCGATGTTCATGAAAACCGCGGACCGGGCAAGAAGTTTTCGGGTTGCCGACAGGGACAGGTTGCTGAGCAGGTCGTTACGTCCATCCGTATCGTAACCCAACACAGCCACTTCTTCTTTACCGTCGGTGGATGTGAGCCGGTGGGTGATAAAGTCCACCCGGGCATTGGCCTGGAAGCGCCAGTTGCTGTCCGCATCAAATGTCCATGCCGCGCCCAGCCCGGATTGCATTTTACGATGGTCCGGCCATGTCAGCATGAACATCGGGACCTCGTTTGGCGGGTACATGGTCATGGATGCCGTGAGAAATGTTGAACTAACGTCGGCCCTTAATCGAAGTGAATGCCGCTGCCCGGTCTGGCGCATTCCTTCCGCGAATGCGCCGTAGGTCTTGCTGAGCCCGGGCATATCCATGTGCATGGGTACATTCGGGCGGTGGGTATCGTCCATGTAGTGTTGTACCCGGTTCGCATACAGTTTCGCGTTCCAGTTTGTCCAGCCTTGCTTCGGTTTTTCGGATTGTATGGATAGCGAGCCGATCCTGGCCGCGGCGTATCCCACATCCATGGGAAGGGCGGGGTACCCGATGTTCCAGCCGTCATCGCCCAAAAAGTCGGCTTTGACGGAGAGGTTCTCGTTCAGGCGGTATTTTGCGGAGAAGCCGTAGTTGGCTTTTTCCATGGCCGAAAAGGGGATTGTTTCACCACCACCGGCCCTGTAGTCCTGGTTTTTCCGATAGGTGCCATTGGCGAGGAAAGACCAGCGTCCGGTTCCGAAATGCAGGCGCGCTGATTCATACCACCCCTTCGATGCGGAACTGTAGCCGCTGCTGACGGATGCATGCAGGTTTCCTTCTTCGTCATGCTTCGGCTCGGCCATTTTCAGCAATACGCTGCCGCCGATGGATGATCCGTGCAGGAACCCGTTTTGGCCCGTTTGCACCTGCACATGATCAAGGTTCAAAGGCTCTATATAAATGGTGGGCGGATCCATTTTGTCTGTACAGGCGCCATAGATCCGCATTCCATCGATCAGGACATTGATCTGGCCGCCGGTATAGCCCCGGATGGAGGGTTCCATCCCATAGGGGCCACGTCGCTGGAAGGAGACTTCAGGCAACCTTGCCATGATATCTTCCAGGGTGAAACTGGCATTGCCCCTGTAAAAGTTCACCAGTCTTTGTTGCGGGCTGGCCGTCCGGGCCTGAAGGTGTACTTCACGAAGCTCGATAAAGCGTGTGCTGTCGGTAAACGGGTTTGCGGGCAGCGACTGCTGCGCGAACAACATGAGCGGCCCTATGCAGGTGCCTATCAGCAGGATGATTTTTTTCACCGGGAAAGGTTTCGACCCGGCCCGGGACACCCGGGCCGGGGATGATTAGAATTCAATATCGAAATACTGGGTAGTATCGGCAACGGCAGTTCCATGAAGCGCATCCAGGTGTACACGCCAGAATCCCGTCATCGTAAAATTCACTTTCCCTTTGAAATGACCGAGCTGCGCATGGGTTGGGTTCACATTATTGGGCGATCCATGTCCCATGGTGGGCATTTCAGGTTCGATGGTAAAATTCAGGGCGCTGTCCGCCGGGAAACTCATCATGGTCGCTTTACGGTACACGCCAATCTCAAAATCATTGATCCCGATCCTGGGTTGGGCAGGCTCAATGAGGGCGATGAAATATTTCTGTCCGTCGTCTGCGGCGGTGAATGATTTCACGGTGGCTTTGGCGGGGTCGGTCACCGTAACGGGGATCGCTAGTGATCCCCGTTTGCCGGACTCGGGGCGTCTGACGGTAAATGTCATGGTCCAGCTACCGCCCATGGAGGACATGATGAACACGCTTGCAGCCTGGAACAGGCCGTCTGTCGCTTTTTCCGATACCGGGTTCTCCACGGGGGCCGAATGCTTCATGGTACCCATGTCCATCATCGGCATGAGCATAACCTGGGCCTGGGTCACATCGGCCCCGGAAGCGGAATCTTTTAATTGCAGGTAGAACCTGGTGTAACCCGTGTTGATTACGGATGATTCCGTGTACACCAGCACTTTTGTGGCAGCACCGGTGGCATAACCTTCGGTCAGTTTTATAAGTTGGGCTGTTGGGTCAACGGTTACGGCTTCATCTTTGGTACAGGCGTTGAGAAAAAATGCAGCGGACAGGATTATGGGAAGGTACAGTTTGGAAAATAGTTTCATGGCTATTTGTTGTCTTAATGAAAAGTATGAACGGGATACCATGCAGGGAATATTCCCCGGGTGCAGGTATTTTCAGTTATGGGGCATGAAGGGGCAGGCTTGCCGGGGCAGCTGCCTTTCCTGGTTCATCAATCCATTAAGAAAGGGGAGGGTGGAATACGCCGGTGGGATGGAGGTGGCTATATGAAATTTCCGGCATCATGCCATACGATGATTGCTGGCGAACTACCGTGGGTGTTGCAATGGGCTCGGCAGGCTCAAAGGCGCTGATCTCCACCCATTCCTTCAGTTGTTGTGGGGGATTCCGTTCCTCCGCTTTTTGCAGTTGTTTTGCAAGGTAGCATTGGCCGTTGCATTTCAGCTGGGGGCGATTCTTGTTGACGCAGAATGCCTGGGTGATGTATTCGCGGTTTACCTGGTACCAGATATAGATCGTGGCAGAGTAGAAACTCTGCGCCATTATCAACATCAACAGTATGGTTGCCGCCACTCTTTTCACGGTGCAAAAATAAATGCTTTCTATTGTTATGTCCTGATTTTAAACAGCCACCCGGTTGACCGATATCGTTGTTGCCGATTGCTGGTGCTGTAACAAACCACCTGTAAAAGGAGTGTAAATTTCCGCAGCCGGAACCAAAGTTTATGTGATCCAGATCATAATCAGTATTATAAAAAATTTCCTATGCTGTCGCCGCCACTTCATTCGCAGGCTGGGGACGCTGTTGGTCATCGGTTTTCATCGCCCCTTCGTCAATTCAAATAATGCTGCATCCAGTTGTGGCTTGACGCTGCATTGGTTGTCGAGATGCATGGTAGCCGTATTGGCATTGTTATAAGCCGGCCAGTTGGGCAGTCCTTTGTGGTTGGGGTTCCCGGACCTTGCGAAATTGATCCAGGCCTGGCTGACTTTGGCGGCAAGGGCATAAGCCTCCCTGGTTCCGCCGGTCATTTCCTCACAACGGTGAATATTATTGAATGCAAAAGGCAGTTCCATGCAGTGCATGGCTTTGTATTTCCCATCCATGACTGGCGATTGCCAGGTAAAGAGATACATATATACCGGTGCCCCACCTGCAATGGATGATTTCTCATTGGCCTGGTACACCGCACCCGGTCTGAAACGCGTGTCCACGTCGATCAGGTCCGATGGCTTTGTGTCGTTGGGATAGGCTTTTTTCACGGCAGCGATGTAAGCATCGGCTTTATCGCCATACTGTTTCTTAACCTGGTCAAGGATGGCCGTTGCCGAGGCATTGGACAACCCCAGGTACCCAGACGACATGAATTCATTTTTAACCGTGCCGATCATCAGCGGCACGTCTTTAGAAAGTTCAAATGCCTCCCTGGAAAACAACTGGTAAGGCAGGTCTTCGCCGTCAACGCTCGGGCCCCATCCCAAACCAAAGGGAGGCAAGGTTTTGCCGGCCGCTTTCATCTGGTCCGCCACGTTTTTCAATGCCTTCTTTCCCGCATCGCTTAATTGGGCAAAGGGTATCGACTGTAGTTTA
>JALOMP010000296.1 GCA_025455365.1 Chitinophagaceae bacterium
TTCAACCTGGCCAAAATATACTACTACCTGGATGATGCCGCGAAAGCGATGGCGGAAGCCGGTGAGGTAGTGATGAACGGGTATGATGCAAAGGAAGGATACCGACTGCAAAACTGGGCCGAAGCTTTACAGAACCAGATGCAGCAAAGCAAGTTCAAGACCCGTCATTTTCCTCTCGAAACGGAGAATCTACGAGGCCCCGATATTGCCACCACGCGCAACTAAAACGGGTCAGGCCATTTTAACTACTGACGGGCATCCATGCTGACGTAAAGAGTGTCAGTAACCGGCAGCCCTGAAAAAGGCTTCGAGCTTTTCCGGATCCAGCTTGGCGTTTGTCCGCACACCACTGCAAAGGTCGAGGCCAAAGGGTTGTACTTCTTCGATCGCCCTCTTCACGTTTCCCGGGTGTAAACCGCCTGCAAGGAAGACTGGTATGGGACTATGTTCCACGATGCGCCGGCTGAGCGACCAGTCATGGATATTGCCCGTGCCACCCAGCACTTTTACAGATAATTTCGGGTTTCCGCTGTCCAACAGCAATGCATCCGCTTCTTCAGCCGCACGCATGGATTCGTCTATGGAAGATTCATCCAATACATGAATGACCTGCACGAGTTTAACGCCGGGGAGCGATTGTCGTATCCTCGCGTAGCTGCCTGGTTCCATCGCGTCGACCAGCTGGATGGTATGGGTCCTGGTTTTCTGGTAATGCTGTACGACATCTTCTGCCTTCGTTTCACTGCTTAGCAGGAAGGTGCTTACCGGTGGTGGTACTGATCTTGCGATCTGTTGTATGAGTTCGTCTGAAATGATGCCCGGTCCGCTGGGCATGGGGCCCACGAGCCCGAGGGCGGCAGCACCATGACGGATAGCTTCGAAAGCTTCATCGAGAGAGCTGATACAGCAGATCTTTATCCTTGGCTTCATGTCTTCAAATGTTTTTGATCAGCTTATATCAGAAGGATAGCGTATGCCGGCCTTCTGCCGGATCTCATCCAGTACTTCCATCAACTCGATTGAATCATGAAGACCCATCACCGGACTTTCAGAAAGTCCGCGACGCAGACAATCCTGTACATGCCTTATTTCATAATGGTATCCCCATCCGGGCGTTTTTTCGAAGGGCAGAATCGTTTTTGTTTCTACCCGGCCCGGGTAATATTCAATGGAGGTGGACGGTTCAAAAAAGCGGTGGGCCAATCGTACGCGCGCGCTGGTGCCGCAGAAGTCGGCTTCAGTGGCCATGTGGGAGGCGAAGGAACTGAACAGTTGTGCCATCGCCCCGCTTTGATAGCGGAATGTGACGGCGCATTGTTCATCCACCCCGCTTGCGGCAGGTGTCATCCAGGCCTCCACCTCGTCCGGCCTTCCCAGCGCGGACATCGCCATAAATACATTGTATATCCCAATGTCCAGCAGGCTTCCGCCACCGAGTTCCGGATTGAACATCCTCTCCGGTGCAGGCTGGGGTGTTGCGAATCCGAAATTGACCAGCACTGATTTCATTTCGCCTAATTCGCCCGAACGGATCATGTGCATGAGCTTCTGGTAATGCGGCATGAATTTAGTCCACAGGGCTTCCATCAGGAATACGTTCCGGTCACGCGCCATGGCTGCCATGGCCCTTGCCTGCAACGCATTCATGGAAAAAGGTTTCTCGCATAATACAGCCTTGCCGTGGGAAAGGCATAGCAGGGTATGTTCGGCATGCAGGGCATGTGGACTGGCTACGTAAACCACGTCTACTTCCGGGTTGGTAACAAGGGCCTCGTAACTGCCATGGCAGTGCCAGGCGGGATATTGCGATGCGAAAGCTTTCGCCTTTGCCAGGTCCCGGGAGGCCACCGCAGCCAGGCTCGCGTCTTCCACCAATTGGAGGTCGGCCGCGAATTTGCCGGCAATCCTGCCGCAACCCAGGATTCCCCAACGGATTTTCCGGCCCGGGTCATTCAGGTTTGTTTGCATGGTTACAATGTATTAAAAAATCGCATGGGTGGCATGCCATGATCTTGGTCATAGTATCCGGAAAGGGTTTAACATAACTTGTCTTAAAACAGGGATGATGGAAA
Organism: Chitinophagaceae bacterium; assembly: GCA_025455365.1. Taxonomy (GTDB): domain Bacteria; phylum Bacteroidota; class Bacteroidia; order Chitinophagales; family Chitinophagaceae; genus Pollutibacter. The sequence goes on from JALOMP010000296.1 coordinate 2,073, forward strand.
AGGGATTCAAGTGGTTTGCCAGGATTGGCGGCGGAATTATTTGTGCTTTCTACCTCAGTTTTTTTCTCGGAAATGGAGTTCCGGAAAATGGGGGAGGAGACGGTGAAGGATTTGTTAACCTCCTGCCATTTAGCCTGGTGGCTGTTTTTGGTTACTTTTTGGGATGGCTGAAGCCATTCGCCGGAGGACTGATCCTCATCCTGGCGGCCTTTCTCTTCTTCATCTATTTTATGTACCGGGGGGATGCGTATACGGCACTGGTCTATGGCCTCCCTGCCTTGTTTACCGGGTTGTCATTTGTGGCATCCGTGCATAAAGCATTGGTTTAAACCAGTAAGCGACATGATACGTCAACTGGTTAAAAATATTTCGGAATGATTTTTCCAATTTTTGTAATTTGAAATTCTCCAGGTATCCAATGAACTTCTCCGGTTCTGATTTTACAAGCCCGCGGGGCTTCAATGTTTAAATCGATAACATGAAAAAGGGAAAATGGCTGCTATGCCTGTTGACAACGGCGTGGTTCATGCAACCTGCCGAAAGCCAGGTACTCCGAAAAATTAAGGAGAAAGCGGAATCAGCCGTCAACAAGGCGATAGATAAGAAGGTAGATGAAAAAGTTGGAACGAGCACACAACCCGATGGTCCCGGTGGTCCGGGCGGTCCTGGCGGACCCGGGGGCAAAGGCAAGGGTGGCAATACAACCGGCGGCGGGCTGGTTACCACACCGCCAGACGTCAATGCAAGCCTGACGGACGCGGAGGCAGCCTTCAAGAAAAACCAGTACGGCGAAGCACGTTTCTCCGTCCAGCAGGCCATGCTGGGGGTCGAAATGATGATTGGCAAGGAAATCCTGAAAGGGTTGCCGGACAAAGTTGACGTCCTGGTAAAGGATTCCCTGAGCGATAAAGTTGCCAGTACCAGCTGGGGTTGGGTAGGCTTGACCATCGAAAGGGACTACCTGGAAGGGGGAAGGGAAAATACAAAAGACAATCGCAAGGAGCTGGACTTCATGCTGGCCAACAATGCCGCCTGGATGACCGCCATCAACATGTACCTGTCGGGAGCTTATGCCCAGCAAAGCACCGGTGAACAGCAGAACTGGAAACAGACCCGGCTGAAAGGATACAAGGCGGTGATTGAATATGAACAGTCTTCCGGGTATAAGATCACGGTTCCCATCGGGCAGGCATCGCTGATGATCCTGCAGGGCAGGAATTTCGCCACGGAGCAGGATTTCATGAAAGCCTGCGAGACTTTTGACCTGGATAAAATCAAAGCCCAGATCGGAGAGAAATAATATCCACCCCAAAACGATTCAACAATGAGAACGATACTATTCACCATACTGTTCGCCTGTACGATCCCGGCTTTTGCCCAACAGGATTTTGAGAAACGACTGGGGGAAGCCCGTACGGCGTTTACCGCCAACAAACTGGATGACGCCCGTTTTGCCATGCAGCAAATGATGCAGGAACTGGATATCCTTACCGGGAAAGACGTACTGAAATTATTGCCGGAAAAAATGGATGTAAAGGCAGCCAATACGGCCAAGGACAATGTTTCGGGGGCCAGCGGATGGGCCGGGGTGGTGGTTCACCGGGAATACGGTTTGCCGGCAGATACCGCCATTTATACGCTTGAAGTCATTACGAACTCGCCGCTGCTGGGCATGGTGAACCAGATATTGAGTATGCCCATGCTGGCTGGATCCAATCCCGACCAGAAGATCATTCGCATTGGCGGCTACAAGTCACTTTCCAACCGGTCCACCGGTGCCTACGGGCGCGACGAATATGAAATCCAGATTCCCCTGCAGTCCAGCATGATTACATTCAAGGCACCTGGCATGAGCCAGGATAAAGTCATCGAAATGGCCAATACCATTAAGGTTGCCGAGATCGCCAAGCTGGTGCACCGGGCCTGCAGCAATGCATGCACCAGGCCGGGGAATAGCAGGGATATCCTTTCGGTGATCAACCCAAGGACTCCATATGACTGTGACCTTTTCTTTTTTACTACCTGCCTCAGCATGGTACGGACTGTTTTTTCACGGGAGGCCGTTAACCACTTCGGCCTTGCCGGTACTTTTTCCAGTGCACCCGAGGGGCTGAGTTGCCTTTTACTTTCATCAT
>JALOMP010000297.1 GCA_025455365.1 Chitinophagaceae bacterium
ATGTGGGATGTGGGTTGTGGGTTGTCGGTTGTTAGTAGATGAGGCAAGCTGCATAACGTTGACATAAAATAATGCGAACAGCTGCGGTATTCCCGTGGCTGTTTTTATTTCCCTGAATTTTCCTTCAACTGTCAACCGCCAACCGTCAACTTTTTTCCCTATATTCGAAACCAACGAACGCTTGCCGGCAATCCCATTCTAACGAAGTCCAAACACTTTTGTCATGACCGGTGAAGCCCTCATACAAGCCTACAAAAGTCCCCCGGGAAAATGGGACGAAATGATGCACGGATCCAGCATCCGGCCGGAATACCTGCATGTGGCCGAAAGCCTCAGGTCATTACCCGTGGAAGACCTTCACCAGAAAGACAAACTGGCCGGGGAGCTGTTCATGAACCAGGGCATCACCTTCACCGTGTACAGCGACGATGCCGGCATTGAACGCATCTTTCCCTTCGACATTATTCCGCGCATCATCCGGGGCGATGAATGGGCGCATATTGAAGCCGGTATCCGCCAGCGCCTGCGGGCACTGAACCTTTTCCTGAAGGATATTTACCACCAGCAGCAGATCCTGAAAGACGGCATCGTGCCGGCATCCATGATCGCTTCCTGTCCCCAGTACACCCGGGAAGTGCATGGCATCAAGGTGGCGCATGACATTTATGTGCACATTGCCGGCATCGACCTGATCCGGGGCGCAGATGGGGTCTTTTATGTACTGGAAGACAACCTGCGCACGCCTTCCGGCGTGTCTTATATGCTGGAGAACCGCGAAGTGACCAAAAGGCTGTTCCCCGACCTGCTGGCACTCAACAGCGTTCGCATGGTGAGCAATTACCCGCTCAGGCTCTACCAGAACCTGTTGTCGATGGCAACGCGACAGATCGCACAGCCCGTGGTTGTTATCCTTACACCGGGAATATTCAATTCCGCCTACTACGAACATACCTTCCTGGCCCGCCAGATGGGCATCCCGCTTGTGGAAGGCCGGGACCTGATGGTGGACAACCATAAGGTATACATGAAAACGACGCAGGGGCTGCAGCAGGTGGATGTGATCTACCGCAGGATCGACGACGATTTCCTGGATCCGCTTGTTTTCAGGCCGGACAGCGCCCTGGGTGTACCCGGACTGATGAGCGCCTACCGAAAAGGCAACGTGGTACTGGTCAATGCACCCGGTAACGGCGTGGCAGACGACAAAGCCATCTACACCTATGTGCCGGACATGATTAAATACTACCTGAATGAAGATGCCATCCTGCCGAATGTGCCCACCTACCAGATGAGTGATCCGGACGCGTTTGAACATGTGTTTAAGAACATCGCGTCGATGGTACTCAAACGCACCAACCAGTCGGGCGGCTATGGCATGCTCATGGGCAATAAGGCTACGGAAGAAGAAGTGGATGCATTCCGGGAGCAGGTAAAAGAAGATCCCCGGAATTTCATCGCCCAACCCATCATACAGCTCTCCACGGTGCCCTGCTTTCTCGATGGGAAACTCAGTTCCAGGCATGTGGACCTGCGACCCTTCGCACTTTGTGGGCCGGACGGCATTGAGATTGTGCCCGGGGGCCTGACAAGGGTGGCCCTGAGGGAAGGATCACTGGTGGTAAATTCCTCCCAGGGCGGAGGGAGTAAGGATACATGGGTAGTGGAGTGAAGTGAAAAGTGAAAAGTGAGAAGTGAAAAGTGAAAAGTGAAAAGTGAGAAGTACAAACCGACAACTACAATCCATGAACTATGAACCATGAACTATGAACTAAAACCGTCAATAGTCAACCGTCAACCATATAAAAAATGATGCTCAGTAGAATTGCGGATTCTCTGTACTGGCTCGACCGCTACATGGAGCGTACGGACGGGATCCTGCGGATCCTTCGAACGGAATTTGTGTTAGCCCTGGACAAAAGCAGCTATGAGACATCGTCCTGGAGGCCCGTCCTGCATATGTTTACCCATGCCGATGAAGACCAGCTGAAACAGCTGGAATACAATACGAGCGACACCCTTCATTTTATTATTTCCGATACCACCAATACCAATTCCCTGCGCGCGCTGCTGACCCGTGCCCGTGAAAATGCCCGCGGCGCCCAGGACCATATCACCAAGGAAGTCTGGGAACAGGTAAACCATGTCTACCACAGCGTAAACAGCCCCGCCATGCAACGCAAGCTGCAGGGCCAGGACGCACTGCCCCTGCTGGATGAACTCACGCAAATGGTCACCCTCTACAAGGGCGTAACCGGAAGCACCATGCCGCGAAGCCTGGGCTGGAGTTTCATGAACCTGGGAAAATACGTGGAGCGGAGCATGATCACCCTGGAAATGATCAACCGATTCCTGGAGGATATACACTACAACCTCGACGAAAACCGGGACATCCTGTACTGGCGAAAACTGCTGCTTTCGCTCTCCGGCTACGAGCTTCACCTGAAAACCTATCGCAATACCAATTACACGCTCAATGCCGCGGAGCAGGTATTGTTCAACCGGCAATTCACCCGCTCCATCCGATATTCACTGGATAAGATTGGCCACTACCTGCAGGATGTAACCGAAAACAACAATCCTTCCGGCAAGGAACAGCTCTGCCGGGATTTCGGGCGCCTTCGATACAAAGTCCAGTATGCAGACCTGGACCAGGCGCGGGAGATGAACCCGCAAAAATTCATCCAGGAAATACGCCACCAGCTGATCCATTTCAATAAATTACTCACCCAGGTCTTTTTCTCGTACGCCTAAAAACAACCCATGCCCGTTTTCAAGATTCATCATATCACCCAGTACAGTTACGACAGGCCCGTACGGGAAAGCGTTAACGAAATCCGTGTCTACCCATACCCTGCAAAAGACATGGAAGTGCTGATGCACGAACTGTTCATTACCGGTGAACCGGACATGCACGTATTCGCGGATTACTGGGACAATAAGACCGGCGTGTTCAACCTGAAGGAACCGCACCAGGAACTCAAAATTGAAAGCAGGCTTATCGTCCGTACAACCGCAACCGGGCAGATCACGCAGTTTAACAGCGGGCGCGATGTACTGGAAGCTGAAGTGAAGGACTCTCTGCAGCTTCTGGAACTGACGCGGCCGGATATCATCGAGTCGCAACCTGAAATCGATGAGATCATGATGAAGATCGACCAGCCCTGGAAAAGCATCGCCGGCATCGTACAGGACTGCGGCCAGTATATTTACCAGTATTTCAAATACATCAAGGGCATCACCGACATTGAAACGACGGTGGATGAAATACTCCAGCACCGCAGCGGCGTATGCCAGGACTTCGCGCATGTGATGCTCCAGGTTTTGCGCTCCATGGGTATACCCTCCCGGTATGTAAGCGGCTATATATGCCCCAATAAAAACGGCATGCGGGGCGAAGGTGCCACCCATGCCTGGGTGGAAGCCTGGATACCGGGGCATGGCTGGGCCGGTATAGATCCCACCAACAATGCATGGGTTACGAACGCCCATATCCCGCTGGCCGTGGGAAGGAATTTCAGCGATTGTTCCCCCGTTCGCGGTACGTTTAAAGGCCCGGCCAGGCAGCAATTGACGGTCTATGTGAGTGTTGGATATGAAGACGGTCACATCTTCGAAGAAATGAACAGCGTTAAAATGCAGGCGCTGCCTACGGTTGTGCCGGATGAACCGCTGATCGAAGGGTTCGCGGCACAGCAGCAATAGGAATCGCGGATGGCGGATGTCGGAAGTCCGAAGTAAGATATAGGAAGTTGAATGACGGAAATCGAATCAGGAGATCAGCGAAGAGACCATGCCGGTTTCGCTTTCAATACTTTCTTATAGACGGGGCAGGATGCTACATGGGCACCAGGCAGGTAGCCTGTACTCATGAGAAATTCATTCACAATTTCACCGCCGGTAAACTTAAAGGTCTTTTTGAAAAGCTTCACCCAATCCTCTTTTTCCAGGGGGTGGTGATGATCCAGCCAGC
>JALOMP010000298.1 GCA_025455365.1 Chitinophagaceae bacterium
CTCATGGTATACGTTTGGGTACGTTGGTTAACGATGATGGTATTTTTCGTTGCGAAGGATGGTACAGGCCCGGTATAGTTGCTCCGCCAGGATCAGCCTCACCAGCTGGTGGGGGAAAGTCAGCGCGGAGAGCGACCAGGTATACCTGGCTTTCTGCAGCACCGGTTTATCCAGTCCATACGCACCACCAATCAGGAAGACCAGCTGTTTAACGCTCTCGTTGGCGCGGGATTGTATGAAAGCGGCCAGTTGTTCCGAGCCCATGCTGTGTCCTCTTTCATCCAGTACCACCAGGAAATCATCTTTTCCCAGCCACTCCAGGACTACCTTTCCCTCGGCCTTGCGCAAATCAGCTTCGCTGAGCATGCCGGTATTCTTAGGTACCGGGATGATGTTCCAGCTGACCGGGAAATACCTGGACAGGCGGTTGGTAAAGTCCTCTATGCCAGCCTTCACGTAGGCTTCATGGTTCTTGCCGATCGTCCAGATCTGAATTTTCATGACTTGATGGCTACAAAGAAAAAGCTTTATATCCAGCCTTCCTGAAATTACATGCAGTGAATCGGGTGATTGTGTTAATTTCCTTTTATAAAACCTGCCGAATGAGAAAACTTTTTGTGTTGTTGTCCCTCGTATTTGTTTCCGTACAGGTCCTTTGCCAGATTCCCAAAGCGCCCGATCGTTCGGAAGGAGAGGGTCCCTGGAGCCAGCTGATATTGCGTGGCGCCATCCTCATCAACGGGACCGGTGCGCCGCCCATCGGACCGGTGGATATAGTCGTCGAGAAAAACAGGATCGTGTCCATCGAGAATGTGGGCAACCCGGGGGTTCCCATCAAGGAAGGCAGGCGCCCGGTACTCAAAGCGGGTGGCAAAGAAATCGATTGCCAGGGCATGTATGTCTTACCAGGCTTTATAGATATGCATGGTCATATCGGCGGAAGGGCACAGGGTACGCCTGCTGAATATGTTTTTAAACTCTGGATGGCCCATGGCATCACAACGGTGCGAGACCCCTCCGCAGGCAACGGGCTGGACTGGGTATTGGACCAGAAAAAGCGCAGCGCGGAAAATAAAATCACGGCACCCAGGCTCTATGCGTATACGGCCTTTGGCATGGGTGCGGCGCAGCCGATCTCGACGGCGCAACAAGCCATCGACTGGGTTCGCCAGAATGCCAACAAGGGCGCTGACGGCATCAAGTTTTTCGGCGCTTCACCGGAAGTGATGGATGCGGCCCTGCGCGAAAACAAGAAACTCGGCTTGCGTTCCTGCTGTCACCATGCACAAATGGACGTGGCCCGGTGGAATGTGGTCCATTCGGCAAAAGCGGGCCTTACATCGATGGAACACTGGTATGGATTACCCGAAGCCCTGTTTGAAAAGCAGACCATCCAGGATTACCCGCTTGACTACAATTACCAGAATGAACAACACCGGTTTGAACAGGCTGGTAAACTTTGGAAACAGGCGGCGCCACCTTATTCCGCACACTGGAATGACGTGATGAAAACCCTGCTGGATCTCGACTTCACGCTGGATCCCACATTTAACATTTATGAAGCCAGCAGGGACTTGCACCGGACACGCCGGCTGGAATGGCATGACACGTACACGCTGCCTTCACTCTGGAAGTTCTTCGCCCCTAACCGGGAATCGCACGGTTCTTATTGGTTTAACTGGGGTTCGGAACAGGAGGTTGCATGGCGGGAAAACTATCGTCTCTGGATGACTTTTGTGAATGAATATAAAAACCGCGGAGGCCGGGTCACTACCGGGTCAGATAATGGGTTTATATACCAGCTCTATGGTTTTGGCTATATCCGCGAACTGGAATTACTCCGGGAAGCAGGTTTTCATCCATTGGAAGTGATCCGCTCCGCGACCCTTTACGGCGCCCAGGCACTCGGGGCTGAAAAAGACCTGGGTTCAGTGGAAACGGGCAAACTAGCCGATCTTGTTATCGTGGATGCAAACCCCTTGGAGAACCTGCAGGTGCTGTACGGAACCGGTGCGATATCGGTAACGGATAAAAATGAAGTGGTCCGCAAAGGAAGCGTGAAATATACCATCAAGGATGGTATCGTGTACGATGCCCGAAAGCTGCTGGAAGATGTGCGACTGATGGTGGAGGCAGAGAAAAAGAAAACAGGGGAAACCATTAAACAGCCGGGCATTCGCTGAATTGGTAACAATTTCTTAATAGTGGATTTACATTCGGTGGAAATTGCCGTTCCAGGAGGCCGTTAATCCACAATTCTCCTGTAATTTTTCTACAGTCGGGCAAAGGTCACGTACTGCCTCGGAAAGTTTCCATACTTTTTGGGCGTAAAGCAAACCTTATGCAACATACTTTTTCCATTATGACCACTGCCAGCCCGGAAAAGGTCTGGGACATTTCTACGGATGTCAAGAACTGGAAGCAATGGATCCCGGAGATCAAGGAAGCCCATTTGACCGGCCGGTTTGATGAAAATGCAGAAGGTATCCTGATACCTGAACATGGCCGGAAAACCGCATTCACGGTTAAATCCTGCAAACCGAATTTTTCGTTTACCCTCCTGGCAAAATTGCCCCTGGCGCAGATGTACCTGCGCCGGATGATAGGGTACCATAACCAGAAGACGATGGTGACCCAGGAAATCTGGATCGAAGGACCGCTGAGCGGATTCTGGTGGCGAATGCTTGGTAAGCGATACCAGCAGATGATGCCGCAGAACCTCGAGCGATTCCGGGCGCTTGCCGAATGCGGTTAAAGTCATTTATATATTTCCGTTACATTAGCAAAAAGCGCTGCTATGTACCGGTTCCTTTGTTTTTTCTTCCTGCTGTTTGCTGCTCCCGTAATCGCCCAGAAAATCCCCACCGTTGAATCGAAGACGACCGGGCTGCGCCGGATGGATGGTTTTATGCCCGTGTACTGGGATGATTCCACCGGGAAAATCTGGATGGAAATACCGCGACTGGAAACGGAAATCCTCTATGTCATATCATTACCGTCAGGTCTTGGCTCCAATGATATTGGTTTGGATCGCGGGCTGCTCGGTGGGGGACGGATTGTCCGTTTCAACCGCACCGGCCGGAAGATACTCATGACGGAACCGAATTACGGTTATCGTGCGGTCAGCAATGACGAGAGGGAACGTCGTGCCGTTGAGCAGTCCTTTGCACAATCCGTTCTTTGGGGCTTTACCGTGGAGGCGGAATCGCCCGGCCGCGTGTTGGTGGATGCCACGGATTTCCTGCTTCGCGATGCCATGCAGGCCGCCAACCGGATCCGCCGTATGCAGCAGGGGAACTACAGCATCGACAAATCCCGTTCTGCGATATACCTCCCCAATACCCGGAATTTCCCGCTCAATACGGAACTGGAAGCAACCATTACATTGGTGAATGCCGATGGCGTCACGGGCAACTACGTGAACACCGTTACACCTTCCCCGGAAGCCATCACCCTGCGCATGCACCATTCTTTTGTACAGCTTCCGGACAAAGGGTATGAACCGAGGACTTTTGATCCGCGGGCGGGATATTTCAACACTTCTTATTTCGATTATAGCACACCGGTAGCCGAGCCGATCGAGAAAAACCTCGCTGTCAGGCACCGGCTGAAAAAGAAAGACCCGGCCGCTGCCGTGAGTGAACCGGTTAAGCCCATTGTCTACTACCTGGATAACGGTACACCCGAGCCCATCCGTTCGGCGCTTCTGAAAGGAGCGTCCTGGTGGAACCAGGCTTTTGAAGCGGCCGGATACCGGAATGCGTTCCGGGTGGAAGTCCTCCCGGATTCTGCAGACCCGATGGATATCCGCTACAATATGATCAACTGGGTACACCGTTCCACCCGTGGATGGAGCTATGGTGCTTCCGTCGTTGACCCGCGCACGGGGGAAATTATCAAGGGACAGGTTTCCCTGGGTTCCCTGCGTGTCCGGCAGGATTACCTGATCGCCCAGGGACTG
>JALOMP010000299.1 GCA_025455365.1 Chitinophagaceae bacterium
GCCCCGCGCATGGTTCATCGCGCTGATCCGCTGCATGATGGTCCAGTGCCGGGTGATTTCCTTCCAGGCAAAGAAGATACTGTGGCGGGGATCATACATATGCGTGGGTTCTGCTCCGGCACCATTCAGTTCAATGATCGAAAAATCCCTTCCTTCCACGAAAGCCTCCCATGCACGATAACGGATATCCAGGCGCCCGAAATGAAATCCCGGAATCTGGTCTGCGATACGGTCCATCAGGGCGTGAAGCCGTTCATCGGCGCGGTACGTTTCATCCAGGAACAAGGATCCCCTTGCATGGTTTCCATAGGGTGACACGACTTTGGTTTCACCATCCGCTGGTACTTCATCGAGGCTGTCTCCGAGGATCCTTTCCAGGTTTTGCAGGTACATGATGCCTCTTTTGTCGCCCGCCAGCAACTCCCTGACCGTATGCCTTCCATCGCCCCTGACTGACAAAAACTCTTTGCGAACGATGCCGGTTATCTTACCCTTCTTTGCGTTGGGATAACGGTGATAGAAAATACCTACTTCTTCTGAAAAAGGGATATAGGCCTGGATATGAAAATCCAGCGTGCAGGCACTCACATATCGATCAAGTTCAGCACGGTTGCACAGTTTTTTCACGCCCCTGCCCCTGCCCCCGATATCCGGTTTCCCCATCAGTGGAAACTGCATACCGGATGAATGGATAGCTTCCCACACCTGGTTTGGATCTGCGGGAATGGAAAAATGAATGGAACGCGGGTACAGTCCCTCCGGCAGGATCAAATGGATATCCTTTTTGGACTCGTTCAGGAATCCGCCGTTTTCAATACAGGGGTTGGAAGCGTTAAAGAAAAAAAAGGACCTGGCGCGAATGGCGAGCCAGAACCACCAGGGGATAACCCAGAGATAAACGGCATTGAAAGACCAGTATTCCCAGTTAAAAAGGCGTATAAAAAAGGGATGATGAAAGAAGTCCCGCGATTGTTTCATCCCTGCTGAGTATATAATGTCCGAAGGCTTATTTCCTGGTCATACTGGAGTTGGTTCTTCAGGTCTATGTATTTCATCAAGGCTTTGTCTGTTCTAATCTCCAGCCCCGTAATACTAACCGTAAACACCTGACCGTGACGGTTCATCATAAGGTCGTTGTGGGCGTCTCCATCCCCGGTAAACTGGTGGAAATATAATATGTCTTCCAGACCTGGTGAAGGATGACGATTGATCCAATCCTCGAACCAGGCTTCGCGACGGGAAATGACATCGTTGTCGTACAAAGTAACGGATGACCAGATGTGCGGTTTGGATGCATTCATTTTCCGAAGGTGCCTGCGGGCACCATCCCAACGGAATTCATGCAACATACCTTCTGACCAGATCACGGCTGTAAACGGTTCGATATTATCCAGGTCAATCAAGGTGCCTGTTTCAACAGGTGAAGAAGATTCTATGAAGTCCAGCAGGACTTTACCCCTGCTCTTTCGGTATGGCGGGCAAGGTTCATGGGCATGGAATCCTCCATTCAGGAAAACAATGGCATGCCCGTTTTCGTGCTGCGCGATCCAGGTTCCGCCGGCATCCCCGTCCCTGGGGTACAGGATCTGCCCGTTATCCGATGGATAGGCGGTTGGGGGAATGGCATTTGACCTGAAATGTTTTTCATCGCGGTTTGATGCCAGGTAAACACGGTCAGCGGCCGGGATAAAACTTACTGTGCACATGATTTCTTATGCTTGACCGTCGCCGAAGCCACACCATAACTTTCAGGCAGTTCCATCTGCGCGATTTCGTTGAGGCCCACCCTGATCAGGGCCATGTGGTGGATGGTGTGTTCAAGGTTATAAACAACCTCCCGGTAGAAGTTGGTATTGAAGTACATGTGTTCAGTGGCGTCATCATTGTATATTCCTTCGAGTACCAATGCCTTGTCTTCCCGGTCCAGTGCCGCATAAATATCCCTAAGTAGTCCGAGGGCGAAATCCTTGTCCGTTTCAATGGCACGATCCCTTTTGCGCTTTTCATAATTCACCGTACCGGACTCATACCCGTTTTGCAGGCATTGAAACATTTCGATGATGTGCCGGACATGCTGCCCGATGGTGGAATGGCCGAGATTTTGGCAGGGTTGACAGTATTGTTCACCAGATAATTTCTCCAGGGATCCGGCCAACTGGATAAACGCATTATTAACGGCAAGTTGCAATTGCATCCGGGAGGGTCAGTTTATTCTTGAATAAATCAGCTATTCAGCGGGTTATAACCCGCAAAGATATGGTCAAATTTTCACTCAGGGAAATACTGGCGTCCCCGACTCCAAAATCGCGTCGGTTGATCTGGAAATTGCCGGTAAGCAGGTAACCGGTTCCCGACCGTTCCGCCATAAAGGGTATGCTGACAATTTGCGTGGTAGACTTTATAGTTAATTGCCCCCTGACTACAAAATGCCCTGGTCGAGTTCCTGTCCGTACTCCATCAGACCTGAAGCGGATACGCGGATAGGTTACGGCGTCGAGGTAGTCTTTCTTCTTCAAATGCTCGTCCCTGGACCTGATACCTGTCTGAACCGAGGCCGATGAAACAGTCACGTCAAATCGAGCGGAGCCGGGAAATTGCGGATCGAAATCAACTGTTCCCTCGAGCCCGGACAAACTGCCTTTCACGGCGATGCCGAAATTTCGGATCGTAAATTCCACACTGGATCCCGGGCCAAAAGGTTTCATGGAAGACTGGCTGAACGAACTATGCATGTCCATTAACAGCATCCACAATAGGACTATTCGGATTGATTTTGGTGCCTGCATTGTGGGGGGACAGCGGTTGATACGCCCGTCACTTGATATGATAGACAATTCCAATACCCAGGTTGTTCGCCTTGTTACGAAAGTGGGTCACCTCGGTGCCATCGGGTGCTACCTGCATCAATGTGTTGGTTTCATATTCCGCAAAAATGAATTGGTAAACCGCCTTCGCACTCCAACGCTGGCCGATCTTGTATCGAAGGAAAAATTCCGAGTTAAGTGTCCCCTTGTCATGGTCTCCTGTCAGCAACAGATTAAATGCCGTGGGTCTGGCATCGCGCTCTGTCATGCTTTCTCCATTGCTGGTAAAAACGGCACTGCTTTTTCTTCCGAAACTGAAGCCAATCACGTCTATATTGATGCCTCCGTAAAGTCTCGCGGTAATATCGTACCCCAGGTTAAAACTGAGGTTGATGGCATTAATCAATGGACGTTGCACAATTAATGTATCAAAGTTTTCCTCCTTTTGACCGGCGAAGACGATCAGGAATGGCGCGGTAAATGAACGCGTTAAGGAAGCTGGGCCGGCAGTGATGAATTCCTTTTTCTCACCGAGATAAGTTGTCCAGCGAATGCCGGCACCCATCTCGAACCTCTTTCTCTTCCCCATTTTCCAATTATATACATAGGAAAGCGCAGCAGATCCCTGATCCTTTCCCAGCGTCGCCGTCAGGTCTATAAAACTGCTGGTGGCCACCGGGTTTGAAACCTGCGCACTGGAGTCGGTCAAAATAAAAGTACCCAACAGGATAAGACCTGTACGATATATCATCTGCATATTTGGCTCATTAATCATTTCAAATTGGCGGCCCCGAACAAAACACCGAACTGCTGACACCATATTAGCGCATAAGGGTACTCCGCGAGATCAGGCATTCCTGTCAGCGCATAGTTCTGGTTGCCCGAAACGGACTTCAGACTTCCCAGGGTGATGAACGAAGAGGCAGATCGGTCCCTTGACAAATACACTTTCAGGTCCGGGCCATTGGAAGCCGAAAAGTTTTCCAGACGGAGAAACTTGGTGCCATTTTGTTCCAGTATAAGCGCCTTTCCGCTTACCTGGTAGCTGCCAGAACCGGAGAACGCGCCTTCCGCAAGAATCATCCCGCTGCCGGTAATGGGTTCATCCAACATGTCGTCAGGCGTTTTTTC
>JALOMP010000046.1 GCA_025455365.1 Chitinophagaceae bacterium
GACGGAGTCCTTATCACGGAAAATATCATTCTCACGGATCTCATTCAACCGCGTTCCGGCTTTGATGCTGCCCCGAACCACCAGTACGAGGCGGTCCCCGCTTTGCGTGAATGGACCCAGGGATATGCCGGTGATGTTTTTCCATGCGCTGGCGGCGGGATTCAGTCGCACGGTATCAACCACCACTTCGTCGTGCGACACATAGGTGGTGAGTTCAGCCAGTTCGCGGATTTCTTCTACAAGGATCGGTGTTTCGTCTATGCGTACGGGTTTGCTCCGGAAGACATCTCCGAAGGAAGGCAGCACATCGATTTTCTGCAGGATCCACCAACCCAGGATGATGGCCAGTACCAGGAATAGTATGTGGGTATATCGCCGGATCATCAACCTACGCGTGGGGGATTGGGGGATTGTTTTTGGAAACTGATCTTCACTTCCTTATATCCCAGGCTGCGCAGGAAGTTTCCCAACAGGAGACTGGCCTGTGTTTCGGCGCTGCGGAGGATGTCCGTGGATGCCGCCTGTCTGCGGATCTGTGCTTCACCCTGGGCCATGAGCTGGTTTCTTTCGGCGGCACTGAATTCGCTGCGGAAGATGCCTACTTCTTCGTATTCCGTCCGGATATCTTCAGGCCCCAGTTTGACCGAAAAAATCTGTGCACTTGGTAGTTCGAGGCTGATGCTTTCGCCATCGACCACGATATCTTCAGCCTGCAGGCCGTTGAGATCGATCCCTGCCTTGATCGTGGCCTTACAACTCATGAGGATTTTCCGGTCGCCCACCTTGTACCATGTCTGGTCGTCGCTTGCTTTGATGATCTTGCTCACCGTATACTCCACGGTAGCCAGTTCGTTCAGTTCCCGGAGTTGGAGGACCATATCTTTCGGATCCGGCTTGCGCTGGCAGGACAGTACAGTGAGGAGGGTCAGCAAAAAAATGATCCGGTACATCAGGTTGCAAGGTACAACGGAAACCAGAAACCCTTTCCGGGAATGATATTTTTGCTTCATATTGCAGCATGCAAACCTACGCCGTGATCGTAGCCGGAGGATCCGGGACAAGAATGAGGGCAGCGATGCCCAAACAGTTTCTCGAACTGGCGGGAAAACCCCTGCTGGTGCATAGTGTGGATGCTTTTCTCCAGGCTTTCCCGGAGATCATCGTCGTGATCGTACTGCCCCAGGATTACCTGGACACGGGTCGCAGCCTCCTGACCCAATATTTTCCCTCCCAGGCATTTCGTTTCACTGCCGGCGGCGAAACCCGCTTCCATTCCGTGCAGCAGGGGCTTGCACAGGTGGATGGTGAGGGGGTCGTCTTCGTCCATGATGCGGTGCGTTGCCTGGTGAGTCCCGCGTTGATTCGTCGCTGTTATGAAGAAGCGCTTCGTTCCGGTTCCGCCATTCCGGCGATTGAGGTGCGCGACAGTATGCGCGTGCTGACGGCCTCCGGGCACCAGCCCATCAATCGCAGTCTTGTCCGGGCTATCCAGACTCCGCAGACCTTTCGGTCGGGGATCATCAAGCCTGCCTTCACGCAACCCTACCGTGATGCTTTTACGGACGAAGCCACGGTGGTGGAAGCATCCGGTCAGCCTGTGACCCTGGTAGAAGGCGAGGAAACCAATATCAAGGTAACCATTCCCCTGGACCTCGTCGTGGCGGAGGAAGTGCTACAAGGGCGAAAAAAATAGGTGGCCTGTTTCCAGACCACCTTGTTACATCCTTCCACAAGGTCCTTTATCAGGCCAGGTCGAAGCGGTCGAGGTTCATCACTTTGTTCCATGCCGCCACGAAATCCTGTATAAATTTCGCCTGTGAATCTTTGCAAGCATATACTTCTGCAATGGCACGCAGTTCTGAATTGGAGCCGAAGATGAGATCAACTCGGGTACCGGTCCACTTGCGTTCGCCTGTTGCACGGTCGCGGCCTTCGAATACATCATGGGCCTCGGTAGTCGCCTGCCACTTTGTGCCAAGATCGAGGAGGTTCACGAAGAAGTCGTTCGTGAGTGCTCCCGGCTGCCTGGTGAAGACGCCATGTTGCGATTGGTCGAAATTGGTATTGAGCACACGCATGCCTCCCAAAAGAACGGTCATTTCCGGTGCCGTCAGGGTCAGCAGTTGCGCTTTGTCTACCAGCATTTCCTCTGCCGAAACGGGGTACCGGTCTTTCACATAGTTGCGGAACCCGTCTGCTTTTGGTTCGAGGACGGCGAAAGATTCCACGTCGGTTTGATCCTGTGATGCGTCGGCACGTCCGGGTGTAAATGGCACTTTCACTGCATGGCCGGCTTGCTTTGCCGCCTGCTCAATACCTGCACAACCGGCCAGCACAATCAGGTCGGCCATGGATACCTGCTTTCCATCTGCCTGGGCGCTGTTGAACGCCTTCTGAATGCCTTCCAGCTTGTCCAGTACTGTAGACAGTTGCGTTGGGTTGTTTACCGCCCAGTATTTTTGCGGTGCCAGGCGAATGCGTGCACCATTGGCGCCGCCACGCTTATCTGAACCGCGGAACGTAGCGGCGGAAGCCCAGGCGGTAGACACCAATTCTGAAACCGTCAGGCCTGACGCGAGGATTTTTCCTTTCAGGTCGGCAATATCCGCTTCGTCAACCAGTTTGTGCGTAACGGCCGGGATGGGGTCTTGCCAGATCAGTATTTCCGCAGGCACTTCCGGGCCAAGGTAACGGGCACGGGGTCCCATATCGCGGTGGGTCAGTTTGAACCAGGCACGGGCAAAAGCATCGGCAAACTCATCCGGGTTCTCGAAGAATTTTCTTGAAATCTTTTCGTAAGCGGGGTCATAACGCAAGGCGAGATCCGTTGTAAGCATTGTGGGAGCATGGCGTTTTGCGGGATCGTGTGCGTCCGGTACGGTATCGGCGCCCATGCCATGCTTCGGCTTCCACTGGTGAGCACCAGCGGGGCTCTTGGTCAGTTCCCATTCATAACCAAACAGGTTCCAGAAAAAGTTGTTACTCCATTTGGTGGGCGTGGTAGTCCATGCGCCTTCGAGACCGCTGGTAATCGTTTCACCAGCATTGCCTTTTCCAAAAGTGTTCTTCCAGCCCATACTTTGCTCCTCGATGCCTGCGGCTGCGGGTTCACGACCTACATATTTCCCCGGGTCGGCGGCACCATGGGTTTTGCCGAAGGTGTGGCCCCCGGCTATCAGGGCAACCGTTTCATAGTCATCCATAGCCATCCGGCCAAAGGTCTCCCGGATATCCCGGGCAGCAGCAATGGGATCAGGGTTTCCATTGGGTCCTTCCGGGTTCACGTAGATCAGGCCCATCTGCACGGCAGCGAGTGGATTCTCCAGTTCACGATCGCCAGTATACCGGTTATCGCCCAGCCATTCCTTCTCAGATCCCCAATACACGTCTTCTTCAGGTTCCCACACATCTTCACGACCGCCTCCGAATCCGAAGGTTTTAAAGCCCATTGACTCGAGGGCACAGTTTCCGGCCAGGATCATCAGGTCGGCCCAGGAAAGTTTCCTGCCATATTTCTGCTTTACGGGCCACAGCAGCAATCGAGCCTTGTCGAGGTTCGCGTTGTCCGGCCAGCTGTTGAGTGGCGCAAAGCGTTGCGTGCCTTTACCACCGCCACCACGGCCGTCGTGAATGCGATAGGTTCCCGCGCTGTGCCAGGCCATCCGGATAAAGAAGGGGCCATAGTGGCCGTAGTCGGCAGGCCACCAGTCCTGGGAGGTGGTCATCAAATCGTAAATGTCTTTTTTGACGGCATCCAGGTCAAGGGTCTTGAACTCCTCGGCGTAGTTAAAGGTCTCTCCCATAGGATTGGACAGGGAAGAGTGCTGACGGAGGATATTCAATTTTAACTGGTTCGGCCACCAGTCGCGATTTCTCGTGCCGCTGCCGGCGCTTTGCTTCAGCATGCCGTTGCTGAACGGGCATTTGCTTTCCCCGTTCATCTTCTGCGCTGAAACGCTCTCAGGTGCATTCGTTGCCATATGATTGTATTTATTAAATTGTTTTGGGCGATAAAATTATAGTAATTGTCTTTTACTTGTATCGCACATCTACAAGGTACCGATCATTTGCATCTTTCTGATCGGGACAAGCGTCACCAGGACACCCAGATGCCATTCGGTTCGTGGAAACATACAGAAACACATTATTCGGGGGATTGTTTAACCCTTTTGAAAGACATTTCTGCAGCAAAACTGGCAAGCGTGGAATTGCGTGGGCGGGTAATTGTCTTCACTGCTTTCTGGACTGCAGGATCCTGTACCGGACAAACAGGCTTGGGTGGATATGACTGCCAAAGCCTTCCAGGAAGTAGGCAATCTCCGGCAGCTCCGAACCTTCAAAATCCATGACCAGATTCGAGGCGGCGTGTGCGGCAATGACCCTGTCCATCAGTACGTGGGAAGCGCCAACCCGGCGACCCTCGTCATTGTTCCAGGCCAGCAGGTAATAGATTTTCCGGTTGGTGATGGCGAAGATCGCCCCGGCACATCGTTGGCCTCCGGGTGACAGGGTTTCCCAAACTTCAAGCATCTTCCGTCCGGACAGCCAGGTGCAAAGTTCCTGGAATCGATGGTAGTCGTCCTGCTTCATGCCGGGTATCTCTTTTTTATGGGCCGTTCGTGAGATGATCCCTGGATAGTCTTCACAAAGCCTTGCCGTATATCCCTTGCGGCCGCATTGGCGAACCAGGTTTCGATAGGAGGCCCGAAACCGGCCGAATAGCGCTTCGTATGTTGGATGAAGGGCCAGGACATGGCTGTTACGCAGGCGATGCCTGTACGGGATATGTTGGTCGATGGGGTCTGCGCTGATATCCAGGTCCCAGCTCAGGAATCGCCTGGGAATCACTGCCAGGAAATCGGCCAGGGGCAGGGTGCTGGACGGGTCGCCGCAGAGTGGCAATGCACCTATGAAACGGGGGGTGTAGACGTACGGAATACCGTATTTTCGATTCCAGGGTATGGGCAATACGGCCACATAATCGTCCTGTACCAGCCCGCTCCATTGCTTCGCCATAAGGTCCATGTATCCGGTTAGCGCATATACGTTGCTGTGAGAGGACGTTTCCACGCAGTGGTCCCATTTTGTACCATCAATTTCGTTCCGTTCCAGCCATCGAATCCGTGCCATGGGGTAAAGATAGGGCAGGGAGGATCACGGAATGGCATGGCGTCTTTGCAGGAATTGATGGCGTATATTTGATAAGATAGTCCCCACGATCATGAATGGATCCCTACGCGATTTACTGGTGCCCCATGATCCCCGCTGGAAAGCGGATTTTGAACAATTACGAAACGTGTACCAGACGCTCCTGCAAGGCCTGGACCAGGATGTTCAGCATGTGGGCAGCACAGCCTTGCCCGGTGTCTGCACGAAGCCCATCCTGGATATTGACATTGTAGTCCATGAAGCAGATATTGTGCCGGAGATCACCACGCGACTGGAACAGGCAGGTTACTTGTCGCGGGGCGAGCAGGGCGTGCCGGGACGTTTTGCATTCCGTCAGCGTGATCAGAAAGTCCCATGGAGGGATGACCACCGGAAATGGCCTGAACATCATTTATATGTTTGCCTGGCTGATTCCCTGTCCCTGAAAAATCATATCCGTTTCCGGGATATGTTGCTGGCACATCCGGAACTGGCCGCAGAATACTCCCTGTTAAAACAACAGTTGGCCAGTACCCCGGGCATGAGCCGGGAAACCTATACGGCGGCGAAAACCAGATTTATTTTGTCGGTATTGTCTAAGGCAGGTTTCAGCGCCGCGGAGATCCGTTCCATTGAAGAAGCCAATCGCTGATCGTACCGTTGTTCGTTACAACAAACCAAAAGTATAGTGTCAACAAAAATCATTCACACCATCCCCGTCCTGCCAAGCGCAGATATCAGTCGCGATGCGGATTGGTACCGGGACAAGCTGGGCATGACGGTATACTTCGCGGACAATATGTATGCGGTCCTGTACCGTGAGAATATTGTGTTTCACCTGCAATGGCATGCCGATACGCAGGATGACCCGCTGCTGGGCGGTTCCGTGGTGAGAATCCTGGTTAGGGATATCGAACCGCTTTTCGAAGAACTGGTGAAGCGGGGAACGGTATCGGTGGACAAGTTCAGGAAGAATACGCCATGGAAGACCAATGAGTTCGGGTTCTTCGACCTGAACCGGAATGCGATTTTTATCATGGAAGATGTAGTAGATCCAGGCTAGAGCTTTCGTTTCACTCCCTCAAATGTCATCCTCACATGTCGGATCGTCCCGTCCGAATTAAAGTACAGGCGATCGACACATACCACCCGGTGGTCTCTGTCGAGATTGGGAATGGGTCTGCGGTGGTACACGATGAACCATTCATCCGTGTTTGGAATATGGAGTACCGAATGATGTCCGGCACCCGTGGCGATGGTGCTGTCGGCCTCCAGGATCGTTGAAATCCGCCTGAAGGGTCCCGTCACCGCATCGGCCATCGCATAGGCCACGCGGTAGGTTCCGTTGGTCCATCCGCCTTCAGACCACATGAGATAATATTTGTTGTTCCGGATAAACATGGTGGGACCTTCCACATAATTATCCGGTGTAATTTCTTTCACAAGGCTTCCGTCATGAAAGGGTTTCAGGGCGGTAAAGTCATCATTCAGTTTGGCGATATTGCAATGGCCCCATCCGCCGTACATGATATAGAATTGTCCGTCCCTGTCTTCGAATACAAACTGGTCGATCGGCTGGGCACCATTATAAAACTGGTTGATCAATGGCTTGCCCAGGTAATCCCGGTAAGGCCCCGATGGGCTGTTTGCCACAGCGATTCCGATGCCGCCCAGCGTATCGTCCTTCACGCCGTTGCGCGCCTTGCTCTGTATATCATTGGCGGAGAAAAACAGGAAATACTGCTTTCCTTTTTTGACAATCGATGGTGCCCACATCGCCATATAGGCCCATTTGATGACAGCGGTATCAATGATCCGCGAATGTTTTTTCCAGTTGACAAGGTCTTTGGAAGAAAAAGCATCAAGAAAAACCTGCTTTTCATAGCGTGCCGAAAAAGTGGGAAAGATCCAATACCTGTGATCAAAGATCACGCCTTCCGGGTCCGCATACCAGCCTTCCAAAACCGGGTTCCCCGGCTTATTGCGGTTGTTCTGTGCTTTGAGGTTTTGAAGGGTGAAAAGCCCCGACACGATCAGCAACGCCAATACGCGGGCGGGCAGTTTGCCGATCATGCTGGTTATTGCTTTCCGTTCTCGCTTTTGTATCATGATTTAAAAATACGGCGATCTATTTCTTCAGCACAAAACTGCTCTCCTTTTTCGGATCACCCTTGCCGTCGTAGACCGCTACTTTCGGATATGGATAGACGGGGCGGGTCATGACGGTCTTGCCGTTTTCCTTTTTTTCAAAGACAACCTTTTCCGGTGCGTTTCCTTTTTCCACCCAGTCCCGGATCAGTTGGACATAATCCACATAGTCTGCTCCCGGACCGCCCGCACAATGGAGTACGCCCGGCATTAGGTAGAGACGAATGAAGGAGGAGAGATCCGGGTTTTTGGCCATTGCTTCTTCGTAATGCTGGATGGTGGCGTTGGCCGACAGTGCCGGGTCGTTCCAGCCATGATAGATGATCATTTTCCCTTTTGAATTCCGGAAAGCGCTGTAGTCCGGGTTCGTGGCATCCAGGTAGGCCGATGCATAAGCGGTTTCGCGGAAGAAGTTGTTGAAGTTATAGGCCTGGTAGTTGAAGTCTGGGTTGTTATAAACCAGGTATTTGAAAATGCCCGTGCTGAAATAATAGTGCAGGCTGGGTTTCAGGAAGGGGCTGGTGCCTGCGATCCAGAGGTCAATGCCCCCCTCAATGGCTTCCAGGCCGAGGGGATATCCGGGATAGACCTGTTTGCCGTCCACCACCAGTGGATCAAAGATTGCTTTTATGGCGCTGATCTGTGATTCCGTGAAGCAATCCTTACCGGCCACGTTTCCCGGGCAACGGGGAAGTTTGCCGAAATCCGGCTTGCAGGTATTGGGTTCATTGAGGATACAATCGCCCAGGCCGTCCTGCAGGTCGCATTCTTTGCAGACGAATTCCTGTAATAGTTTGAGGTTATCCTGGGTGATGACCGGCGTGGCGAGGTTTTTGGGATCCAGGTAATTTTTCTGTATGATGGAAATACCTTTCGCACCGATGGCCGGCCAACCGAAAGCCGGGGCGCCGGCGACGATTCCGTCATAGTCGTCCGGATAGCGTTGTGCTTCCATCAGGGCCTGTCCACCTCCACGGGAGCAGCCGACAAAATAGCTGTATGATGGCGGTTTGCAGTAGGCTGCATTGATCAGGGATTTGGATACGACAGTTGTGCGGTGGACGGCCAGGTGTCCGAAGTTCAGTTGCCGCTCCATATTGTTCAGCGCCCAGTCGGCCTGAATTTCTGAAAAGCCGCTGTGGCCTGTATTGGTGGCCGCCACGGCGAATCCCTGGCTGATATAGGGCGTGAGGGAATTCTGGAACCGGCCTGCGAAGCCGCCGTTCCCTGACATCAGGAAGCGGCCGTTCCAGTTTTGCGGCAGGTAGAGTTCAAAGGCGATTTCCTTTCCGATGATCCCCTGCAGCCGGCAAAAGGGGGTATTGATGATCACGGCCGGCTCGAACTGACTGGCGGGGATGGTGTCCCTGATAAGGGCCTCCGTTTTTTCTATCGTCACATCCGGCAGGCTGAGCTGCTTGAATGATTCGCAGGGCTTGCAGGTTTTGGTGGGTTTTTCCTGGCTGAATGCGATGGTTGCGAAGAGCAGGCAGGCAAATGCGAGTAGCGTGTTGCAAGGCTTCATGGCGATTGTGTTTGAGCGTGAATATAACGGGTAGGGGGCGGGTCTTGCCGGGGGATCGGGATCTGGCTACTCTAAAATAGTTAATTCAGGGCATTGGATGATGTCGTAAATTTCGAGTGAAAACGAAGGGCCTTTGCGGCGTTTTTCGACAAATTGGAATTGGTTCGCATACATGACCGGTGAAGATAAACTCAGGCTGATCAGGATCATGCACACATTAATCTGGATATTTTTTAATGTGGTGATATTCTATATGGTATTCGCGGTGCTGACGGGTCGAATCGATCAGTGGCTCTGGATTTGTTATTGCCTGATCATTTTGGAGGGCATAACCCTGTCTCTTTTTCGGCTTTATTGTCCATTGACGGTGTGGGCGAGAAAATATTCGGCCTCCACGAAGCATAATTTTGATATTTATTTGCCGGAATGGCTGGCAAAATACAACAAACAGATCTACACCACAATTGTGGCTTTGACTACGCTGCTGTTAATCTATAAATTGTTACGGTAAGAGAATATGGAGCAAATCAGTATTGTAAGGGTTACGCCGGATGACATTGAGCTGTTGCGGACAATCAGCCGCCAGACATTCTTTGAAACATTTTCTGCCGGTAATACGGAAGAGAATATGCGGCAATATTTGGATGAGGCGTTTTCAGCGGACCGACTGGCTGCAGAGCTAAACGACGACAATTCCGAGTTCTATTTCGCGATGCTGGATGGCATGGTCATCGGTTATGTAAAACTGAACTTCGGACAGTCGCAGACGGAACTGAAGGATGAAATGGCGCTTGAAATTGAACGGATATATGTGTTGAAGGAATTCCACGGAAGAAATGTAGGGCAGGTACTGTATGAAAAGGCCTTGCAGGTGGCAAAGCAAATGCATGCCGACTATGTCTGGTTAGGTGTGTGGGAAGAAAACCCGAGAGCGATCAGTTTCTATAAGAAAAATGGTTTCGTGGCGTTCGACAAGCATATTTTCAAATTGGGCGATGACGAGCAGACGGATATCATGATGAGGCTTCCGTTGAAAAATGGATGATATCGCCAAAGATTCGACGATTTTTTTCTTTATTAATTTTTACTCCTGCTGACGGCGTCCTTACCTTTACGCGGCATGCAAGTTTTTTCTGATCCATCCGTGATTACCGTCACCTGCCCCAAGCGTTTGGCACCCTACCTGGAACAGGAGATCCGGGAGCTGGGGTTTGTGCCCACCGAGACCTTTGTCACCGGTGTCCGGCTGAAAGGGACAATGCAGGATTGCATCACCCTCAACCTCAACTTGCGTTGCGCGAGCCAGGTGCTGTACAGCCTGCAGGCCTTTGATGCGGTCAATGCGGATGATGTCTACCGGGTACTGCGGGAGTATCCCTGGGAAAATATCCTGCCGGAGCAGGTCTATTTTTCCATCACCAGCAATGTGCAAAACGAGACCATCAACAACAGCATGTTCGCCAACCTGCGCGTGAAGGATGCCATTGTGGACCGAATCAAAGACAAGCGCGGTGCCCGGCCTGATACCGGTTCGGCGCTCACCGGAGCCGTGATTCACCTGTTCTGGAAAAATGAACGAGCGGAGATATTCATTGACAGCTCCGGCGATTCCCTCGGCCGGCACGGCTACCGGAAGATTCCCGGCCAGGCGCCCATGCTGGAAGCACTCGCGGCTGCTACTATTTACGCTACGAACTGGGACCGTCGAAGCCCCTTTGTAAACCCCATGTGCGGATCGGGTACCCTGGCCATCGAGGCAGCGATGATCGCCACGAACCGTCGCCCCGGGCTCTTCCGCACCAACTATGCTTTCATGCACCTCATTGGGTACGAGGAATCCATGTACCTGGCGAAGGATGCGCAACTGGAAAGCCAGATCGCGGAGGTGGACGGATTGCGGATCATCGCCACCGACTATAGCCCAAGGGCGATCGAGAATGCCCGCAAAAATGCCATCGCCGCCGGTGTGGCGGACCTGATCGAATTTTCGGTTTGTGAGTTTGCGAAGACAGAGATTCCTCCTGGCCTGCCTGGGGTGTTTTTTGTGAACCCGGAATACGGGGAACGATTGGGAGAGATCACGGCGCTGGAAGAAACGTATCGCCGCATCGGGGATTTTATGAAACAACACTGTGGCGGCTATACCGGCTACGTGTTTACCGGCAACCTGGACCTGGCCAAGAAAATCGGGTTGAAAGCCAGCAGGAAGATTGAGTTCTACACCAGCAAGATCGATTGCCGCCTATTGGAATATGAACTGTATGCCGGAACCAGGGTTTCGGGAAAACCATCACCTACACACTAGCCCATCTATATATGGAACTTGCAGCACTTCAACAACTCGTCAGGGACAGGTATTTTGAAACAGACAGCAAACGCGGACTCTACCACACGGCGCTATGGTTTCATGAAGAGGTAGGGGAATTATCTTCCGCCATTGCGGGCGGCGACCGGGAAAATGCCCGGGAAGAATTTGCCGATGTGCTGATGTGGTTGCTGACCCTTGCCAACCTCATGGACATCAATATGGAAGATGCGGTGACAGCCTACCTGGAGAACAAAAGAAAACTACCCACAAAGTAATGTCCATGGACTCACCTGGGCCGCACCGCTATTTTGTGCTTTACAAGCCCGTGGATATGGTCTCCCAGTTCCGGAGCGTACACGATGTGCGATTATTGGGCTCGATCGATTTCCGGTTCCCGGAAGGCACCCATGCGATTGGGCGACTTGACAAGGATTCCGAAGGGTTGTTGCTCCTGACTACCGATAAGAAGATCACGCGCCTGCTGTTTAATAGCGGTGTCAGACATGTACGACGATACCTTGTGCAGGTGCGGTTCGCGGTAGGCGCTGAAACCGTCCACCGTTTGTCTGAAGGCGTGCATATCAGCGCAACTAACGGCCAGGAATACCTGACCACGCCCTGCGAAGTAGAGTTACTTTCGGAACCGCCCGTCGTACCGCCTCCCGCGATTTCCCTGCATGAGAACGTGCAGTTCAGCTGGCTCCGCATTTCCCTCACCGAGGGCCGTTTTCACCAGGTTCGGAAGATGGTATCTGTCGTCAACCACAAGTGCATCCGGCTTATTCGGGAGTCTATCGAAGACATTCATATTGGAACGATGAAACCGGGGGAGGTACGGGCGCTGGACAGGGAAGAATTCTATAGGCGTTTGAAACTGTAGACTGGAGCCAGCCATACAATGATGATCGTGCATGCAATTAATGGGCGAGATTTGTATTTTCATATATGGAAAATGAACTGAAGTCTTTCTGGCGCAGATTTTTCCGCTACGATTGGAAGTTTGGAATGGTGTTACTCGTGCTGGTATGCGTTCCACGTTTTTTGCTGGTGCTGAATGCCAACGCTACAGGCAGTTATGGTGCCATCGGCATTATCATGATTGTCTCAGCGTTAGCGCCGTTTTTGTTTCTCTCCCGGGAGGGACGAATCAAGAGCGGTATTGTCGCTCCCCGAAATACACAGGGCTTGCTGCTTGCTTTTATAGCTGGCCTGGCTGCCAGCATCGTGCTCTACCTTGTCGGTGAATACCTGTATGGCGGTACCAGTCAGAACTGGTACGCTTATATCGGTAAATCTTATAAGATACCGTCCGACATTTCGCCTGGTGATAGGCAGGTCTTGTTTGCGGTTATGGCGATCACTGGGATGACATTTAGTCCTGTTGGGGAGGAATTCTTTTTTCGCGGTATTGTGCATTCAAGTGTTGCGGCGTCTTTGGGCGAAAAAAAAGCTTCCCTCGCAGACGGTTCCGCATTCGCGATAACCCATATTGCGCATTTTGGATTGGTGTTTGTCAATGACAGGTGGCGTTTTTACGTGTTGCCCACCATTCTTTGGGTGATAAGCATGTTTTTGATCAGTCTTTTGTTTTACTTTTTTCGAAAACACACATGTTCAATCTGGGGTGCGGTTTCCTGTCACGCTGCGTTCAATTTGGGAATGATATTTTGTATATTTTACCTGATCTGACCTTTGCCGTCATGTGATGACGGGGCTCGGATACTAATTCGGTAAGGCATTTGTTGCCAGGGAGGGTATTTAAAACCAATTAGGCAATTGGTCAAACCATATTAACAATAGATAAACGCAGCCTCGATGATAGATCCGGCGGATAGAAAAAAATACCGGGATTTGAGTAATGCAGACCGGATCACCCGGTTTCTCCTGGCGATCTACCTGCTTGTCATGACCTGGATACTTCTGTTCAAGCTAGGCGTGCAGTTCAGTTATATGGCCGAGCGCAGGATGAACCTGCTGCCCTTTCGTGAGGCTTTAGCTACGAACGGTAGGCTGGACAAGACGGAAATCCTTCTGAATGTATGCATCTTTATACCATTGGGTTTGTATGTGGGTGTTCTGTTCCGCGCCTTGGCCCTGCGCGCGAAGCTGACCGTTTTCCTTTTGGTGAGTCTGGCCTTTGAAACCCTGCAATATGCGTTCCGCATCGGGGCCTTTGATGCCACGGACCTGGTTGCCAACACATTTGGTGG
>JALOMP010000300.1 GCA_025455365.1 Chitinophagaceae bacterium
GCGCCAGGTGTTGCTGAATGTGATCAACGAGGTACTGGATTACTCGAAGATAAAATCCGGTTATATCCATTTTACCAGTGAACCCTTCAGCCTGCATGAACAGTTCACGGCCCTGACGGACGTGGTAAGCGACAAGCTGAACCAGAAAGGGCTGACGCTAAAAACAAATATTGATCTGGCGATTCCCCGGCAACTAAAAGGGGATTCCGGCAAATTGATGCAGGTATTGCTTAACCTGACATTCAATGCCATCAAGTTTACCAGCAAGGGAAGCATTTCTGTCAGCGCGGTATCAAAATCCGTTTCGCCCGATAAAGTACTGATACGTTTCCAGGTAACGGACACCGGTATGGGCATTCCGCCAGAAAAGCTACCGTTTATCTTCGAAAGGTTTTACCAGGTGCAGGATGGGGCCACGAGCAAATTTGGCGGCACAGGGCTTGGGTTGTCCATTACCAAACAGATCGTTACCCTCCAGGGTGGAAAGATTTGGGCTGAAAGTGAGCCTGGCAAAGGTACCTCCATCATCTTCGACCTTCCTTTCCAGTCCGTTCAAGAGGAGGCTGTGAAAGCAACAGACGGCCTGGAGTCGGAAGGTATCCAGGCGATGTCCGGCATATTGCCTCGCAAGCAGCGACTTCCCGCCGCCATGCGAATCCTGGTGGTAGACGACAATGTGTTGAACAGGGAGCTCGCCAGTTTCATGTTACAGGACATGGGTGTTCGATTTAAAACCGCCACCAGCGGAACGGAAGCTTTGGAACTGTTAAAGACCGAAACGTTCGATGCCGTGCTCATGGATGTACAGATGCCTGTTTTGGATGGGCGTGAAACAACGCGCAAGATCAGGAGTACCCTCGGTTTGCAGGTACCCATCATCGCCCTGACGGCATTTTCACAAGAGCGGGAGAAGAAACGCTGCATAGATGCAGGGATGAATGCCTACCTGTCAAAGCCATTTAAGGAAAAGCAGTTGCTTGAAGTACTGCAGATGTTTGCACCCGCAGGCACGGAACCGGAGACCCTGATAGATATTCGACACCTGAAAAAAATCGCACAGGACAACCAGGAATTCATTGATTCCGTAATCCTGAAAATCGCCGAAAAGCTACCCGAGGATATGGCACAGTTGCGCAAAGCCGTGGAAGAAAAAGACCGTGAAAAAGTAAACCAGCTTTCGCACGACATGAAAACCACCTTTGCCGTGCTGGGTCTTACCGAAACCATCTCCGGGCCTATCAACTACCTCGAATCCTGGGATGCCATGCAAAGGGGACAGTCAAAAGCCATGAAAATGCTGGAGATCGTGGAGGCCACGGGAGCGGAAGCCACAACGCAGATCCTGGAAAACTTCTCATCCGGTCCCAATTCGAATTAATCGCTTCAACCTATGAACTGACCAGGTTACAAGCCTGGTACGATGTGTGCCATGATTTCTCTTTTCAGTAGATGAACACTTCGTCCACGAATATCCATCCCTTCTGGTTTTTACCGCCATGCCAGGCTGGGAGTGCGCGAACGGGTTTCACGATGATTTCCAGGTGTTGATACGCGGCCGGTTCCAGGGTTACGGTAAATGCCATATTTTTCTGGGGTCCATTGGAGTTTGGCTGTGCCGGGCGTATGCTTTGTATCTGCTTCCAGCGACCGTCCGACATACCTGCTTTTACCACAATTTCAAGTGGTGGAAATACATAGGCGGCATGGTTAATGCCCGCACTGATCACCACGGATCGAATGATCTTCTGGCCGTCAAGCCTGAGCCGCAATGTCATCGGTCCTTCCCTGTAACCGATCCAGTTTACCAACAGGTTGTTGATTTCGCCTTTCTGATTGTCAAACAGGCTTTCTGCTCCCCGCAAACTGTATTTTGGATCAGGGTTTGACAGGAAGGTAGCCTCCAGGGGTTTCAAGCCTACCGGAAAAACACTGAACTCCTTTACTTCACTCGCATACCATCCATCCATCACGGCAATTGCCCTGAAGGTGGCAGGACTCTTGATGGGGATGGGCCCGCTATAGGTTGCAGAGCGCAGGCTATCCGGGTCAGAACCGTCATCGGTAAATCTTACCTGTGCCCCTTTCAACGGATGATAGAACGATAAGTGTTCATTGGACGCGAATATGAATTTTTCAGGATCTGATAATTGTGGGGGAGTGAGCCTTAGTTTTTCGCGGGCGTCAACCGGGCTCCCCGCATCCCATAGTACCCGGGGCATCATTTGCCGGAGGGCAGTGAGGTTCCTTTCGTCTACGGATGTCTGCCACAGAAAAACTTTTTCCAGGGAGGGAATTACGGTCAGCGCCCGGAGGCCGTCAGCGGATACTTTTGTGTTGGAGAGCGACAGCGATCGGAGTTTTTTAAGTCCTGCGAGGGAGTACAGTCCCTTTCCAGTTACTTCCGTGCCCGAGAGATTCAGGACCTCCAGGTTGGGAAAGCGGGCAAGCATGGGAATAACACTGTCGTTAACCGGCATATTGGATAGGGAAAGACTCACGATATTGTTCCGTACCGGTTCACATTCGCCAATCATGGCGGGCGAAAATCCCTGTTTCAGGAAAAAGGATAATTCCAATGCAGGCGATTCCTGGTAAACAGGCTGCAGGTTTCTATAAGGCGATTGCAGCCTGGCTACGGCTGCCGGATCGTACGCAGGGAGATCATATGTTTTTGCGGCTGTGTTCTTGTTGTAGTACTGGCCGATGGTTGCTGCTGCCAACTGCCGTAGGCTGTCCTGGTCGGGCAGGTCACGAAAGGCGATATCCTGTTTCGCCCCGCGATGAATCCAATAACGGATCAGTTGAATGTCCGCTTCACTCAGTTGTGGTTTTCCTTTGGGAGGCATATGTTTCTTATCGCCCAGGTCCAGTAACAGGCGTTGTACCAACAGGCTCTTTACAGGATCGCCAGGGATCCAGGGTGCCCCGTTTTTGCCTCCTTTCAGCAAACCTTCCAGGGTGGTCATGACCAGGCCACCTTTTGATTTTTTCTCATTGTGACATGAATGGCATTTGCTTTCCAGGATCGGCTGGATGGATGCCTCGAATATCGGCGTGCTATCCGTCGGCGCTTCTCTTGTCAAAGGGGATGTTGGAGTGTCTGGAAACAAATAATGCTCTCCATGGGTGAGGCTGCCACCGAAATGACTGGCGATGATCATCACCACACCGGCGATGCCCATCGCCGCGCTGAAGAGAGGAACACTGGTCCTGGGATAGATCAGCCACAGCAGGTATGACGATACAGCGGTGAGCGTACCGAGGTTGCGGTGGCGGCTGAGCAGGCTTTCATCATAATCGCCCGAGGAGGACAAAAGATATCCTGAAATCGCGGTAAGGGTGGCGAACAAAGCCGATGCCAGCAACAGGTTATGAAAGAAATCGGTTTTAAACAGGTGTTCACCCAACAATGGCCGGAAGAACCAGGCCAGCAGTAACATCGTGGCTACGGCAATGGGAAAATGGACGAAAAGGGGGTGTGTCCGGCCAGTCCATAAAAACAGGGAGGGTATGGAAATTTTTTCATGGAGAGCCCAAAGGAACACCAGCGTGATCTGAAGCATCAGCAACAGGTTGCCGGTATACGTCACTATTTTTTGTTGAACGGGATGGTTGGTTTTCATGGGTTTTTCAGTTCATGCCATGATACCGGTAACCAGCTGACCTTCCACATCGGTTAGCCTGTACCGTCTGCCCAGGTGGCGGAAAGTGAGTTGTTCATGGTTCAATCCCAGCAGGTGAAGCAATGTGGCGTGCAGGTCATGCACGCTGACCGGGTCCCTGACGATATTGTATCCGAATTCATCTGTTTCGCCGTAGGTAATGCCTGGCTTGATTCCACCGCCGGCCATCCAGATGCTGAAGCACTTCGGGTGGTGGTCCCGGCCGTAATTGTCCCTTTCGAGGTTGCCCTGGCAATAGTTGGT
>JALOMP010000301.1 GCA_025455365.1 Chitinophagaceae bacterium
TTTCCGGAGAAACCGGTAGTCTTCCGGCTCGAGAAAGAAACGTTGTTTAACAGGTACCGATTCAGGAAAGATGATCGACTTCATCATCTCGTGCAGGGAACGGAGGGCAACCCGGTTCTTCTTCGAAAAGTCCATCGGTTGAGATACCAGCGTACCGCCCTTCATGTATCCTTGTCCAAGCTGGTCCGAACGCGGACCATAGGCAGCTTTGTCGTACTGCCCCGGCTGATCATAGACCGTGGTTCCAGCCCCATTCAAAAATCGGATGGGATTGGTATGCCTGTTCTCTTCCTCCGTCAGGGAGATCTCCAGACGGTGAATGATCTCGGCCTCGGAATAGCCCATCTGCTGCAATGATTTATTGATATAATGAGGCCCGAGGAATTCATAGAGCCGGTTATAGGCGTCATTGTCGCTGACGAGGAATATTTTTTTGATGTAATGGGCGATCGAAGGCCGTCCGTCAGGGGTCGTCGGATCATTGAGCACCGGGGTCTGCCCGCTAAAATCCGTTCCCGTGATCATGGCACTGTTCGGGTTGAAACCCGGGAGGTTCAGCTCCCGCAGCCGCTGCAGGGCCAGGATGGCAACCGGCATTTTGACGGTGGATGCCGGGTAAAAATACCTGCCAGGCTCGGTCATAAAGACATGGTCCCTGAAACTGGGCCGGTTATTCCGGTCGCGGTCGATCTGCGTATAGACGATCTGCAGGTTATACTTTTCGGGGTGTTGGAAAACCGAGGCAAAAGGGCCATTTTCCGTATCCAGGATTTCCCCGAGTATCCCATAATCAGGCTTTTCTGGCATAACTGTTTGATTATCAGATTTTTTACCGGGAGATGCAGGAAGAATGACTGCCGGTGAGGGCGGCCTGGCTACCGTCGGTTTTGGGTCATCGGGGCGGGTTGACTGGCTGCTTTGGGGAGATTTACAAGCCCAAATGGCACAGGCGGCCAGGGGCAACAGGATTCTGTACCAGGACATGCGCCAAATTACGAAAAAAATCATGGGTGCCCGGAGCTCCAAATGGCTGGTTTGCACACGGTTTACACACAATAAAATGAGGTGGCCGGAATGGCTGGCCGACCCAATAAAAACACTATCTTTGCCCGCCTTGCCAAAAACCCAATCCGGGACCCGGCAATCCTACAACAACACGTGTAAACAGAATTTGTATGCAGTTTAAAGGTTTGGTTCGATTCTTCGCCGTCGCGCTTATCCTCATCTCCCTGTACCAACTCCATTTCACCTGGGTGGTGCGGAACCATGAAAACAAGATGGAGAAGAAAGCGACATCGTTTGTAAACGCTACTTTCCCCAGCGCCAATCCGGAGCAAAAAGAGGAAGAGTACAAGAGAAGGCTGCGCCGCCTGCTGGACAGCACCAAGGAAACCACCGTAACATACGGAACCACCGGGGCCGTCAGCTACCAGAAAGCAAAGGAACAGGAACTCAACCTGGGTCTCGACCTTCAGGGTGGCATGAGCGTTACCCTCGAAGTAGAACTCGAAGGTCTCCTGAAATCCCTGGCCAACAACGCAAAAGACCCGGCCCTCACCAAGGCACTCGATGCAGCGAATCAACGCAAAGCCACCAGCGACGCGGATTATATTTCACTATTCGCCCAGTCGTACAAGGAACAGAACCCACAGGGCCGCCTGGCTTCCCTCTTCGCCGGCACAGGCCAGAAGACCATCAAACTGGAAGACAGCGACAACGATGTACTCACGAAACTTCGCGCCTATGCAGACGGCGCCATCAGCAATACTTATAACGTTCTGCAGAAGCGTATCGACCAGTTTGGCGTGGCTCAGCCCAATGTCAACCTGGACCAGAACAAGGGCATTATTACGGTGGAACTTCCCGGTGTAAAGGATGATCCGGAACGCGTGCGCAAATACCTGCAAGCCACCGCCAACCTTCAATTCTACGAATTATATAATATCGGTGAGCTGGACAAACCCCTGACCGACGCGGAAAAGGCCCTGCAGGATTACTACAGCGGCGTGAAGCCTTCTGTGGACACCGCGGCAAAGGCAGCCACCCCGGGCGCCGTTTCCCAGGATACCAATACGACGGCCAAGATCAGCGATCTCCTGAAAACACCGGCTACACCGGCTGGCCAGGATACCGCCAAAGCGGCCGCCGCAGCCACGCATTCGCTGTTCAAAGTGTTGCAACCCATTCCGCCCCAGCAGGGTCAGAACGGACAGCTCAGCTTCGCGCCATATATCGGTTTCATTTCCACAAGGGATACCTCCATATTGAACGAATACCTGAACCTTGAACCGGTGAAAGGGATGTTTCCCGCCAATGCGCGTTTCGTGTATGGTGTTCCCGAGCGCAATGACAAAGGTGTGAAGAGCGATGTCCTCCCCTTCTATGCCTTAAAGACGATTGAAGGCAGCGACCGTGCACGCCTCGAAGGTGATGGCGTTGCACAGGCTACACAAGACTATGACGACCGCAACCGTCCAGCCATCAAGATGCTCATGACCAAGCAGGGCGAACGCACCTGGGGTGAAATGACCACGGAAAACGTGGGCAAGCCCATCGCCATCGTGCTGGACAACATCGTGTATTCGGCACCGAATGTGATCAACCCGATCACGTCCGGCACTTCTGAAATCAGCGGCAATTTCACCATACAGGAAGCACAGGACCTTGCCAACATCCTGCAGTCCGGTAAACTTCCCGCCCCCGCCAGGATCGTTCAGGAGCAGGTGGTAGGCCCTACCCTCGGCGCAGCCGCCATCAAGGGTGGCGCTCTTTCCTTCACGATCTCCTTCGTGGTGATTTTCCTGTTGATGCTGGTGTATTATAATACGAGCGGCTGGGTGGCCAATATCGCCCTGATCCTCAACCTGCTGTTCACCGTGGGTGTTCTCAGCGCCCTGGGCGCTACGCTTACCGCACCCGGCATCGCGGGCCTGGTACTGACCATCGGCATGGCCGTGGATACCAACGTAATCATATTCGAAAGGATAAAAGATGAACTGACAAAAGGTAAGAGTTACCAGATGGCGGTGAACGACGGATACAAGCGATCCCTGCCACCCGTGCTTGACGCGCATATCACCACCCTGCTGACGGCCATCATCCTGTTTTATTTCGGCCTGGGCCCGGTACTTGGTTTCGCCACCACGCAGATACTCGGTATCCTCTTGTCGCTGTTCTGCGGTATCCTGATCTCCCGACTGATCACTGATTTCTGGACCAATAAGAACCGTCACTTTGAATACTTCACCAACCTGAGCCGCCGCATATTCAAACATGCGCAGTATAAGTTTATCGAGTTCAGGAAAGTGGCGTATATCATCAGTGTAATCGTGCTGGTCCTCGGCATTGGCGCGCTGTTCAATGGATTCGACCAGGGCGTGGAATACAAGGGCGGACGCAGCTATACCGTCCGGTTCGACAAGGCCGTGAATCCCGAGCAGGTGGCTGAAAGCCTTACCAGCCAGTTTGAGGAAAGGCCCATTATCAAAACCGTGGGCGATAACAGGACCCTGAACATTACCACGGCCTACATGATCGACAATGCCAATAAGTCAACTGATTCCATTGTAGAATCCAAGCTTTTCGCAGGCATTAAAGATCAGTTACCCGCGAATGCCAGTTTTGCCGATTATAAGCGCAACAACAAGCAGAACTCGCAAACCGTGTTGCCGTCTATTTCCGATGACCTTAAAAAGGGTGCGGTAAAAGCCACCATATTCGCGATCATTGCCATCTTCCTGTACATCTTCCTTCGCTTCCGCGACTGGCGGTATTCCGTGGGTACGATCGTTGCCTTGCTGCATGACGTGTTCGTAACGCTGGCTGTTTTCTCCTTCCTGAAAGGTATAGTTCCCTTCCCCCTGGAGATTGACCAGCATT
>JALOMP010000302.1 GCA_025455365.1 Chitinophagaceae bacterium
TCCAACTCAACGTATATAGCGCCTGGCGTCTGTGCCAGCTTTGCGTGCCGCATATGAAAAAGGACGGCTATGGAAGCATTGTAAACATCACTTCCATGAGCTCCGTTAACAAGAGCCCCAATATGAGCGCCTATGCGGCATCCAAAGCGGCCATGAACCATATGACTACCAACCTGGCCATGGACTTTGGCCCGGAAGTGCGGATCAACGCCGTTGGGCCGGGCGCCACCAAGACCGCTGCGCTGGCATCGGTCCTTACGCCGGAAATCGAAGCCAAAATGCTGGAGCATACCCCCATCAAGCGACTCGGTGAAGTATCGGACATAGCCGGTGCCGTACTGTATTTCGCTGCCCCGATTTCCGAGTGGGTAAGTGGTCAGGTGATGTTCGTGAATGGCGGCGGTATCCAGACACTGGAATAGTTTCAAAAGCATTAAAACGTAAAATCATGACAGACATTAAGCAACTCTTCTCCTTTGAAGGGAAAGTCATCATCATCACCGGCGCAGCCGGAGCCATCGGCGGCGCAGCGGGCCACCTCTTCGCATATCTCGGTGCTAATGTGGTTATTTCCGACCTCAACGAGGAAGGTGCCAAAAAGGTAGCCGCCGATATTGAAAAAGAATCGGGCAAAGCCACCCTGGGCATCAAGACCGATGCCACGGTGGAAACCGACCTCGAAATCCTGGTCGGTGAAACCCTCAAAAAATTTGGTAAAATCTCTGGACTGATTAATAACGTGGGCTGGGGTGCCAACACACCAATCTGGGGTTCCAATTCAGACAAGATGGTAAAATCCTACCTGCTGAACACTGTTGGCGCTTATAATCTCACCCGGATGTGTATGCCGCACCTCGAAATAGAGGATAATGCATCGGTGGTGTTCTCTGGTTCGATGGTAGGTGTAACACCTTCCCCCGAATTCATTGAATACAGCACCGCCAAAGCAGGCCTGATGAATATGGTCCGGTCCATGGCCGTGGTGTCCGGGCCAAAGGTCCGTTTCAACACCGTACTGATCGGTTCTGTAGACAATGGTGATTCCACACTGGCCGCCGGATACACGAAGGAAATGCTCGAAGCGCTGTCCAATATGTTTGTGATGAAACGCCGCGGCGCTCCTATTGAAATTGCCTACGGCATGATGTTCCTGATGAGCGATGCCGCCCGCTGGATCACCGGCATCGATCTTCGGATCGACGGTGGCGGAACCTACAAGAGCAAAATGCCAACGGGCGACAGCCATTAGTATCCCAGGCTAAGTTTTCTGAGGTGCCCCGAATGGGGCACCATTCCTTCATCTCATATATTGCATGTGAACAACAGATTCAAGTATGTCCTGTTTGTTTTTGTCTGCCTGGGATGGTTTCTGGCCGCTGGCGCGCAAAAACAAAACTCCGTTTATGGGATACCGGTAACTCCGGAGCAAGCGGAGGGCTACCCTGTTCTTCATGTGGTTATATTGTTACACAGGGATGGCCGGGCAGCGCTGACGGATTCCCTTGAGACGGCCGCATTTTACCGGGCGTTTGGTCTCAGGCCAAGTGTTTCGTTCAGGAAAGATCAAATGGATCTCGCCATCCGTCGCATCCTTCAGGAACCGGACATCCGGGCGGCACGGTATGAACTCTTTGCCACGGAATTCTCCAGCCCGGTAACAATCGTGGTCCATGTCGATTTCCTCAAACCGGGTGAAGCCAAAATCGTGGAAGGGCGCAAAGGCATGGCGCCATCCCGAAGCTTGAGGGAATTTCCATTGATCGTTGAAACCGACCGGGCAAAGCTCACGTTCATCCTGAACGGAGCGGTGGGCGCCTACCACGAAGAAAATGCCTTTTTCTCAAAAGGTCCCGAGTTTACGAAGGGAAACCCGGTAGCCACTAACCCCGCGGTGAAGGGTAACCGCTTTTGGGGTGAATTCAACCTGGAGCCAGGTATAGCGGGAATTAGTCAATTGGGACGCACAAGGCTTTTTCCCTATGCCGCCGTGTCCTACATGATCACCGGCCGGAATGCTTCAGATATCTACACCAATGGCGGGGCGCTGTATGGTGCTTTCGAACGGTTATACGCCGGCATACTGATCCCACGGATCGGGAAAAATAAAGACATCAACATCGATCTTTCCGCGGGCCGGCAATTTTTCCAGTTGAACGATGGATTCCTCATCGCCCGTTTTTCCGGTTCCGCCAATGCAGGCGAAAGGGCCAGTGTATACCTGAACAGCCGGACGACCTTCCAGATGACAGGCCTGATGAAAATCCACAAAGGGAAATTTTCACTCGACGGATTTTACCTCGAACCCCAGGAACTGTTTAAAGACAGACAAACCAATACAAGATATCTCGGCGGCACATTGAACTATAACAACAATAAAAACCTGGATGCTGGCATCAGCTATATTTCCGTACCCTATTCCGCTGCATCGTACAGCACCCCGCAAGGCAACAGAGCCAAAAAAGGTATGTATATCATCAACCCTAAACTATGGGTTACGGATATGGCCGGGACGGGCATTTTCCTGAAATCAGAATATGCCTTCCAGTCGCACACCAGCGAAGACATGCGATCCAATGCATGGTACATCGGCGCTGGAATCCGGAAAAAGGACTGGAAATTCCGGCCATCCCTATACTACCGGTACGCATACATGAAGGGAGATGACAGCACGACCCAACGCTATGAACGATTTGATCCTGTCCTGACCGGTGGCCTGGGCAACTGGGTGCAGGGCATCAATTTCCGAAAGCTGGTGGGCAGTGGCAATATCATATCCCACCGGGTAGAACTAAAAACCAATCTAAGCAAGGTCTTTGAATTGACACTGGACTACTTTTTTCTGCAGGCAGACAGCTACTCAAATATCGGGGGACTGGCTCCCATATCACGACTGAAGGCTAAAAACTTCGGTCAGGAAGTTACGCTTGGTACCCGCTATTTTCTCAATGATCATTTCATGCTACTGACCGTATTCTCCTGGGCAAAGCCGGGCGAAGCCATCGAACAGGCATTTGACGAGCCGGTGTACAACTGGCTTTCCCTGCAGGCATCACTCTTCATGTTCTTCTAATTCAAGACTAACCGCACAATCCAAAAATTATTATCAAACATGCAGACAATACCCAGCAAACAGGAAATGACCAAGGGGGCGATGATCAACGGCATCATCAATATGGTGATCAACGGTGTGATTGCCTGGTTCGGCGTACGACATGCCGAATCAATCCTGTTGACCGATAACCAGATTTCTTCCACCGAGCATACTGTTTTCGCCGGAGCGGTTGTCACCGCGATCTCCCTGGCATTTATCCTCAGCAGCATCGCCTATTTTACCTGGAAGATCCCGGGCAAACCCTCTTATTTCCCGAAGGTATTGTTGACCTGTCTCCGGCATACCATTTTTACGTTTGGACTGGTGGTAGCCCTGGCCATACTGATCCAGCGATATGCCGGTTCTGTCCCGGTCTCCCCCTTCATGGCAGCGTTGATCACCGGCATTATCGCCGGTGTCACGGCTGGGATGGTGACCTACCTGACGCAGGCTGAACTGATCAGATACCAGGCTGAAGGGAAATAAAGAAAATGCCGTTACCGGCGTGACAGGCAAACAATCCTGAAAAAGCGGTTACGGAGAGATTTCCATTTTTCTTTGTATACAAAACCTTCCCTGGCCATGAAGTTGACTGCCTGGGGCGTTACTTTGGCCGAGGCCATCACCAGATCGCCTTCGTTCTCCCGGTCCTCGTCGTCTACCACCACTATCATCTTGCCCAGCTGAATGTCCTTCAGCGCTTCGGGTATGGTATTGAATTTGAATCTATCTTTCATCGATTGCCTTATTAAATTACATTCCGAATTTAACCACAGAAAGCACATA
>JALOMP010000047.1 GCA_025455365.1 Chitinophagaceae bacterium
AGGGCCAGGTCTCCATACTCCACGGTCAAAGGCATGCTTCCCAACTGAACGATGGCCTTTTTGCCGCGGATTTCAGAGAGGGTCCCCACCTGGTTATTCTGTTTCATCAGGACCTTATCCCCCGGACGCGCCTCACCCGAGGCCAGTTCATAGCGGGCGTCCAGTTTTTTCCGCACTTTTTCCTTCACCTGTTTTTCCTTCTGACGGAACAGGAGTGCGTGGAGCTGGCGCATCAGGGCGGACTTGTCTTCATCCCTTTCAGCCCTGCGCCAGTCAAACACGATCTGCTTGATTTTCCGTTCGGTATCCTTCAGCCAGGCAATCCTTTCTTCGGTTACCCGGTTCTGTTGCCTTAACAATTCCACCTGCTGCCGATGCTTCTCCCGGTCCATCACGCGTTCCATCTCCTTTTTCAGCCGCTCATTTTCTTTCATGAGCTTTTTCAGTTCCTCTTCCCGCTCTCCGAGTTTGCGCAGGTCCTGCTCCGTCTGGTTCAGGAGATTGTCCAGCTTGAAATGATTTTCGTCCACCAGGTGCCGGGCCCGGTTGATCAGCCTGGGTTCCAGGCCGA
Source organism: Chitinophagaceae bacterium (assembly GCA_025455365.1). Lineage (GTDB taxonomy): Bacteria > Bacteroidota > Bacteroidia > Chitinophagales > Chitinophagaceae > Pollutibacter. The sequence goes on from JALOMP010000047.1 coordinate 572, forward strand.
TCCTTTCCGCGATGGAGAAGGTATAAGAACTTCCCGGTTTCCCGATGTTCAGTTTGTAGAGTGGCAGTAGATTTTTCTCATCGAACGACATGGCCCCGTTCACAATGCCGGGCGTCTTGCCCGCCATCACTTTCAGGTTCAGGTAGTGGGTTGTGACGATGCCCATGGCATGCTTGCGAACCAGTTCTTCCAGGAATACCTCCGCAAAAGTTCCACCCAGGCTTGGGTCACTGCCGCTGCCCAGTTCGTCTATGAAAAACAGGGTTCGCCCGTTGGCCTCTTCCATCAGGTATTTCATATGGCTGAGGTGTGCGCTATAGGTGGACAGTTCAAATTCCAGGCTCTGGGTATCCCCGATATGGATCATCAGCTGTTTGAAAATCCCGAAGCTGGAATCGGGATGGACGGGAACCAGGAGCCCGCCCTGTATCATCATCTGCAGCAGCCCCACCGTTTTCAGCGTCACCGTCTTGCCGCCCGCATTCGGTCCCGAGATCACCAGGATGCGCTGTGAAGGGTTCAGTTCCAGGTCTACCGGCACGATGGGTTTCCCTGATTTCTTATTGTACATCCAGAGCAGCGGATGATACGCCCGGATGAGTTTGAGGCCAGACCTGTCCTGCAGCTGTGGACGGTGGGCATCCAGGTCAGACGCCAACCGGGCTTTGGCCCGGATGAAATCATACTCGCCCAGTACCCGGAGCCATCCCTTCAGCATCGGCGCATACCCGGACAATGCCGCCGTCAGGTTCCGGAGGATGCGGTGAACTTCAGCACGTTCCTCATTCTCGAGCGAATAAATGTCGTTGTTCAGTTCGATGGTCTCTTCCGGCTCGATAAAGGAAGTCCGGCGGGTATCGCTCTCGCCGTGCAGGATCCCCTTGACCTGTCGCTTATGCTCGGCATAGATCGCCACTACCCGCCTGCCGTTCAGGAAGGCCTCCTCGATATCCGCGATATACCCGGCTTTATTGAGCTTCTGGAGGATTTTTTCAAAGGACCGGCGCAATTCATTTCGCTTTCGGAAAAGGCTCATGCGTACCTGCGCGAGTTCCGGCGATGCATCGTCCCGAACCTGCCCGGTTTCATCCATCACCGCGTCGATGCTTTCCTCGATATAGGGCTCATAGTACTGGTCCTTTACTACATGGTACAAAGCCGGGTAAGCCTCCTGCCGGTCCGCTTCAAACCAACGAAAGATTTCATGCATGGCGATGGCCAGCCGGCGAACCTGGATAAAATCCTCTCCTTTCAGCACTGCTCCCGGAATACCCAGCAGCTTAAGTTCCTTTTCAATGTTCAGGACTGTATCATTGGGAAAATACTGGCCGTTCTGCAACAGGATCAGGTATGTGGCAGCCTGGTCCAATTCCCTTTCGATATACTCCAGGCGGGTATGGATACGAAGATCCAACGCCTTGCTACGGGCATAGGCGCTGCGTGTATGGTCCGCCAGCAATTGGCAGATTTTGTCGAATTCCAGCTGCACGGCAGCCGATTCCGGGTAAAGTTTCATTTTTTTGCGCCTTTTGGGGGGCAGTCCGTGGTATTGTTAAAGGAACGCGAAATTAATGGAAATCAAAACAAGAGAAGTCCGTATCCGTTGGTGGGTATGGTACATTCACTCAACTTTGTACCCAAGAACACGGGGCGATATGATAAAAGCTTTACTCTTCTCTTCAACTTTATTCGGCATCAGCATGTTATCCTGTTCCCAGCGCGAAACGCCGGGTAAAACTCAATTTATTCAAACCGGATTTGCCATGTCAGCGGAAAACCATGCATCATTTGACACGATTACATTCGGTTCTGGTTGCTTCTGGTGCACGGAAGCCATCTTTCAGCAAGTGCCGGGCGTGGAAAAAGTAACCAGCGGATACAGCGGTGGCCACGTGGTCAACCCGACGTACGAACAGGTCTGTGAAAAAAACACGGGGCATGTGGAAGTTTGCCAGCTCGTATATGATCCCGCAAAAGTAACGGTAGATGAACTCCTGGAGGTTTTCTGGCAGACCCATGACCCCACTACCATGGACCGCCAGGGCAATGACGTGGGTCCCCAGTACCGCAGTGCGGTTTTTTATCATAATGAAGATCAAAGGAAGAAAGCCGAGTTTTACAAATCGGAACTCGACAAGAGCGGCTCCTTTGACAAACCTATTGTAACCGTCATCGAACCATTCAAGAACTTCTACCCGGCGGAAGACTACCACCAGAATTACTACAACAACAACAGCAACCAGCCCTACTGCTATTTCGTCATCAAGCCCAAACTGGAAAAGTTCCAGAAAGTCTTTAAGTCGAAAGCAAAAAATTAGCCCCGGAAGAATCCGGGGCTGTGTATCAAGGGGGATGTATGAATGCATTCCTTGCCATATCAGGCGAACAGTTACCGTTTTACAATACGCTGCGTCATCCGCTCCTGGCCCACGGCTACCGACACCATATAGACGCCGGCCGTCAGCTTTTCCAGCCCGTCAAGTTGCACTGTGTTGGCACCTTCACCCGCGCTGAACTTCTGCTGCGTAAGGGATCTCCCGTTCATATCAACCACGGAGATCACGGCATCTGAACGCTGGGGTGCATGGAAATTAAGCGTGGTATTGCCTTCTACGATGGTAGGATAAATCCGCATGTTCTGCCTGGCGGTACCTTGGGATTTGACCATGAGAATGCGGGTGTATTCCGTCTCACCAGACTGTGTCTGCAGTTTCAACCGGTAGTATATGGTTCCCTGAAGGTCCATGCCGTCGAAAAAGCCATCCTTTTGCGCGTAGTTGCTGCTCGTTACCGTCCGGTATGCCACCGCCGCGAACTTCGTGGCGTCCGTGCTGCGTTCGATGGTTATGGTACCCGGTCTGCAACCGGCAGCCAGTTCCCAATTCAGTTGCACACCTGTCTTGTCTGAGAAGCCGCCAAAATGTACCAGGCTCCCAACGGGTAACAGACCGGATGCATAATTAAACTTTTTGAAATAGATGCTGCGAAGTCGGTTTACGCTGCCATTGGTCTGGTTGTCTGCCCCAACGCGGAACAGCACTTTGTCCACATTATTATACACGGCCGTAAACATGACGTCTTTCTGCACCGTGTCGATGCCGGGGTAATCAACACCGGTTGCATTTCTCACCGTTGACCAGCCGGAATTATTCGTTACCGTCAGACTACTTCCGAGCATTTCATACATGGTTCGAAACTCCGAACCGTGTTCAAACTGATCATACTCATACACACGGCCGCTGGCATGAATGCCGCCGTCTATATCGATGGCCGTCATCGGCAACTCAGGCATTTTAACATTGGTAAAAGTACCGGATACAACGAAGTCGAGCTGAAACTCAACATAACCGTTGCTCTTTCCAGGGGCCGTAACAGCCGGTTGAAAGGCTGCATCAAATCCTGAGCCCCCATCTAGCTGGGTCAGTGTCACCCCATTCTTCAGATCCTTGATTTCAATGATCCCGTCAATGCCAGTTTTCACATTCGGGAAGCGATATTTGGCTCCCACTTTCAGGTTTGTTCCGCTTAAAAGCACCGGGTTCCTGAATACATAATCCGGTTGTGCGAAGAGGCTAAGGGGTGCTGTTAACGACAGGATGATGCCGATCAGCACGATGGTCTTCAGGGAAGTTAAATTTGTTTTCATACATCTTTTTTTAGGTTGTGGAATCCGGTTTTACAGGAGGATTGGATGTATGAGGGCTTTTCGCGGGATAGAGGATTTCTAAGAGCTTTTATACCTGTGTCCGTTTCCCGGGGAATTGCCCGATGGGCGGCACGGTAATAAAACGCAGGAGTATTGCAGAAATTACGATGGGAAAATCACGTAGAATTACGAGATTGCACATAGCCGCCTGTAACCCAAAGGGTTGACAACGCATGTTGTTTTTCCGGTTTCGACAAACGGCGTTTTTTTATCGATGAAAAAAAGGGCGAAATGCCCGTCGACGCTATATTTGGGTTCAACCGGGAAGCATATCTCCGGCTTCGATCGCCCTAATTATATAATACCATTTGATCCATGCTGAACCGCTGCCTCATCGCCTGCGTATTTCTTACGGCATTTCTCCCCCTCTTCACCACCGCCCAGGTAACCAGCCAGAAAAAAGAGTACACCCGCGCTGACACCCTGCGGGGCAGCATCACACCCGAAAGGTCCTGGTGGGATGTGGGCTGGTACGGCATCGACGTATTCCCGGATTTTGTGGAAAAAAAAATCAGCGGCTCGGTGACCATCGGTTTCCGGGTCATTGACAGCGGGCAGCGCATGCAGATTGATCTCCAGGAACCCATGCAAATGATCTCGATCGAATGGAACCGCCAGGCCCTTTCTTTCCGGCGCGACGGCAACGCATGGTTTGCCTATTTTCCGGTGAGCCTGAAGCCTGGCACATACCACCAGGTGAAGGTTCTCTTTGAAGGAAAACCACAGGTAGCCGTGCGCCCCCCCTGGGACGGTGGCTGGATATTCGCAAAGGATATGAAGGGACGACCCTGGATGAGCGTGGCCTGCGAGGGGCTGGGCGCCAGTGTATGGTTCCCCTGCAAAGACCACCTAAGCGATGAACCGGACAGCGCCCGTATCAGCATAACGGTTCCGGATACCCTTTCAGCCGTATCCAATGGAAGGCTCCGTAGCGTGGAGAAAAAAGACAATGGCAAAAGCACCTGGACCTGGGCGGTCGCCAATCCCATCAACAATTATAATATCATACCCTATATCGGTAAGTATGTCCACTGGGAGGAAACCTATGCCGGCGAGGCGGGCAACCTGGATTGCAGCTACTGGGTGATGGACTACAACCTGGAAAAAGCAAGGGCACAATTCACCCAGGTCCGGCCCATGCTCCAGTGCTTTGAACATTGGTTTGGCCCCTACCCTTTTTATGCAGACGGATATAAACTGGTGGAATCGCCCCACCTGGGCATGGAGCACCAGAGCGCCGTCGCCTATGGGAACGGGTTCGTGAATGGGTACAGGGGCAACGACCTTAGTCGCAGCGGTTGGGGACTGAAATGGGACTTCATCATCATCCACGAAAGCGGGCATGAATGGTTGGGCAACAATATCACGTCCAAAGACCTGGCCGATATGTGGATCCATGAGAGTTTTACCAATTATTCCGAGACGATCTACACGGAATGCCAGAGCGGAAAGGAAGCCGGCAGCGCTTACGTGCAGGGCACGCGCGCGCTGATCGAAAATGAATCGCCCATCGTGGGTCGATACGGCGTCAACGAAGAAGGTTCGGGCGATATGTATTACAAGGGTGGCAATATGGTCCACTACATGCGGCAACTCATCGGCAACGATTCTGTCTTTCGCGCTGCGATGCGGGACATGAACGCAACTTTCCGGCACCAGACAGTTACCTATGCAGACGTCCTCCAATACTGGAACCGGAAAACCGGGAAGGATTTCACGCGGCTCTTCGATCAATATCTTACAGACACCCGCATTCCCGTTCTCCAATGGCAGGTGAAAGGCGGGAAACTCAGGTACCGCTGGAGCAATTGCATACCAGGCTATGAAGTGCCGGTGCGGGTAAAGGTTGATACCAGTACGCTTTGGCTATCGCCCAAAACCAGCTGGCAGTTTCTGAACATTAAAAACTTGCCGAAAATGGGCGAGATAGAAAATTACCACGGCAAGAATCCCGGTGGACTGCAACCATTCGTTTCGATACACCCGGACTTTTACTGCGCTGCAGAACGTTTTGACGGAAAATAGTTTACTGGCTGGTCAGGGTATTGTAGATCTCGCTGCCATTAGCCGGCCTTCCGGCGCCCAGCATGCGGCGCTGCCAGTAGGATTCCTCCAGGCTGCTGATCATGATGCCTCCGGAAGTGGCCGCGTGTACAAAATGGTTGTTGTGCAGGTACACGCCCACATGGGAAACGCCGCCACGGGTGTTGAAAAAGATCAGGTCTCCTTCCTTCAGTTCATCCATGCGCAGCGGCTGGCAATAATCCTTTTGTTCACGCGCAACCCGGGGCAGGCTAATACCATATACCGAACCCATCAGCCCCTGTACAAAAGCGGAACAATCAATGCCCTGGCGACTGGATCCGCCCAACCGGTATGGCGTGCCCCACCATTCATCGATGTACTTGTAGAGCGGCTGGTTGGATAGTTGCTCCACTTCCACATCCATCAGGATGGCATACCGGAACTGGCTGCTCATTGATTCCTCGATACTGAACGCGTGATTGAAATAAAACCGGGGTGCATAGCCTTCGTCCTGTAGCGCGGGCATGGAAGCCTCTTTTTCTTCCCTCGCCGGGGCCGGGGCACTGGAAATGGAGATATTTTCAAGGTATGGAGAACGGGCAGACGAAACCGTCGGCGCCGAAGACTGCGATGCCGGTTTGAGCGCCTGGCAGCCCGTGAGAACTGCGGCGAGGACTGTGGCAGAGAGGTAAAATTTCAGGTCCAGGTATTTAGCCATGCAATGTTAATGAGCTCATTATGAACAAACAAGTAATTTCTGTGGAAAATTCAAACGTATTCATCGGGAGAATATTTCCGAAATTTGCCCTCCAGCCCCAAAAACCAGACCAGAAACGACCCCATGAGCCGCTTTTCACACCTCCACGTCCATACCCAATACTCCTTACTCGACGGAGCGGCACCCATTAAATCGTTGTATAACAAAGCTTTAAAGGATAATATGCCGGCCGTGGCCATTTCGGACCACGGCAATATGTTTGGTGTTTTCCAGTTCGTAGCCGAAGCCTACAAACACAAACTGAACCCGGACGATAAGAAAAGCCCGCCCAAAGTGAAACCCATCGTGGGCTGTGAATTTTACATTACCGAGAACCGGCACCGCAAGACCTTCTCCAAGGAGGAAAAGGATCCGCGGCATCACCAGATCCTGCTGGCGAAGAATGAGGTAGGATACAGGAACCTCATCAAACTGACTTCCCTGGGCTTTATTGAGGGTATGTATTCAAAATACCCGCGGATCGACAAGGAACTCATCCATAAGTATCATGAAGGACTGATCGCCACCACCTGCTGCCTGGGAGCCCTCGTGCCACAGACCATCATGAAAAAGGGCGAAGCGGAAGCCGAAAATGAATTCAAGTGGTGGCTGAATATATTCCAGGAAGATTACTATGTGGAATTGCAGCGTCACGGCATGGCCGAGCAGGATCGCGTCAACCAGGTACTGCTGAAATTCGCGAAGAAGTACAAAGTGAAAGTCATCGCATCCAATGATTCACACTATGTTGATCAAAAGGATTTCAACGCCCATGATATCCTGCTGTGTATCAACACCGGTGAAAAACTGTCCACCCCCGCCCTGCGGGAATTTTCGGACGATGACATCCATGTGAAGAATAAACGCTTCGCATTCCCGAACGACCAGTTCTATTTCAAGACGACGGAAGAGATGAGCAAAACCTTCCAGGACCTGGAAGAGGCCATCGACAATACCAACGAGATCGTGGACAAAGTGGAGCTGCTGGACCTCAAGCGGGACATCCTCCTCCCCCACTTTACCGTGCCGGCCAATTTCAAGACGCAGGACGAATACCTGGAGCATATAACCTGGGAGGGCGCGCACAAACGATATTCGGAAATCACTCCCGAGATCGATGAACGCATCCGCTTCGAACTGTTTACGATCAGGACCATGGGGTTCGCCGGGTACTTCCTTATTGTGTCCGACTTTATACGCGCCGGGCGGGACCTGGGTGTGTTCATTGGACCCGGTCGCGGGTCCGCCGCCGGTTCTGTGGTAGCCTATTGCATCGGTATTACCAATATCGACCCCATCAAATACAACCTGCTATTCGAACGATTCCTGAATCCCGACCGGAAATCGATGCCTGATATTGATACGGACTTCGATGATGAGGGCCGGCAGAAAGTGATCGATTATGTTGTGGATAAATACGGGCGAAACCAGGTGGCCCAGATCATCACGTACGGCACCATGGCCGCCAAGATGAGCATCAAGGACGTGGCAAGGGTGATCGACCTGCCCCTGGTGGAATCCAACGTACTGGCCAAGATGGTACCGGAACGGCCCGGCATCGTGTTGAAGCGCCTGCTCCACGCGCCGCTCACCGGTGAAGGAAGCCTTACCGAAAAAGAATCCCTGAACCCGGATGAACTCGAAAACATCAAGCGCCTTCGGGAGATCTATACTGGAGCGGATACCCGAAGCACGGTACTCCACGAAGCGGAAATCCTCGAAGGCTCCGTCCGCAACACCGGTCTTCATGCCGCGGGCATCATCATCGCCCCCAAAGACCTTACGGAACTGATACCCGTTTGTACCGCTAAAGACTCGAATCTTTGGGTTACTCAGATTGAAGGATCGGTGATTGAAGAAGCCGGCGTCATCAAGATGGACTTCCTGGGTCTCAAGACCCTGAACATCCTTAAGACATCCCTGGAACTGATCCGGCTGAACCATGGCATTGACATTAATATTGACGATTTGCCGCTGGACGACCAGAAAACCTTTGAACTCTATCAACGCGGTGAGACCATCGGTACTTTCCAGTTTGAAAGTCCCGGCATGCAGAAATACCTCCGCGAACTGAAGCCAGACAAGTTCGAGGACCTGATTGCCATGAACGCGCTATACCGGCCGGGGCCAATGGAATACATCCCCAACTATGTGGATCGAAAGCATGGACGGGAAGCCGTCGCCTACGACCTGCCGGAGATGGAAGAACATCTCAGGGAAACCTACGGTATTACGGTGTACCAGGAACAGGTGATGTTGCTGGCGCAGAAACTGGCGGGCTTCACCAAGGGCGATGCGGATGTCCTGCGCAAGGCGATGGGCAAGAAGCAGAAAGCGGTGCTGGACAAGATGAAGGGACAGTTCATGAAGGGCGCAGTGGAAAAAGGTTTCCCGGAAGACAAACTGGAAAAAATCTGGACCGACTGGGAAGCCTTCGCCCAATATGCATTCAATAAATCGCATTCTACCTGCTACGCGATGGTGAGTTACCAGACGGCCTACCTGAAGGCGCACTACCCTTCGGAATTCATGGCCGCCGTTCTCAACCATGCGGGCAATATCGAAAAGATCACCTTCTTCATGGAGGAATGCAAGCGCATGGGGCTGGTGGTGCTCGGACCGGACATCAATGAATCCCTGCAGGGCTTTGCCGTGAACAGCAAGGGCGAAATCCGCATCGGGCTGGGCGGACTCAAAGGCGTGGGTGAAGCCGCCGTGGACGCCATCATTGACGAGCGAAAAAAACGCGGGCCCTTCACGTCCGTCTTCGACCTGGTAAAGCGTGTGAACCAGCGGGTGGTAAACAAGAAATCGCTTGAATGCCTGGCAAGCGCGGGCGCCTTTGATTTTGACAGGACCCTGCACCGCGCACAATACTTCCATATCCAGGAGGGCGAACAGGTAACAGGGTTGGAAAAGATCATCCGTTTTGGCAATATCTACCAGGGTCAGACCGCCAATACCACCAATACCCTCTTTGGCGACCTACCCATGATGCATGACATTCCGCAACCGAAGATCGCCGACTGCCCCACCTGGAGCCTTACCGAAATCCTGGACAAGGAAAAAGAAATCACGGGCATGTTCCTCAGCGGGCACCCGCTGGACCATTTCCGCTTCGAGATGAAGCACTACGGGATCAGTCCCATCGTGGAATTCAATACGTTCAAGGAAGAGATCAACCACCAGCCCTACCCCGGCAAGCCCTTCCGGATGGCGGCCCTGGTTACCGGCGCACAGCACCGCGTCAGCCGCCAGGGGAAAAAATTCGGCGTACTGAACCTGGAGGATTTCTCCGGCAATATGGAACTCACCCTGTTCAGCGACCAGTACCTCAAGTTCGCGCACTACTTCGAGCTAGGCAACTGCCTGTATATCAGCGGTCGCTTTGAAAAATGGGAGTACCGGAATGAGTGGAATTTCAAGGTAACGGAAATATGCCTGCTGGAAACCATCAAGCGGTCCATGACCCGCCAGATCCATTTCCTGATCAACCCCAAGTTCTTTGGAGAAGATCAGTGCCGTTTTATCGAAAGAAATGTTAAGAAGAACCCCGGGAAGACCAGGCTCAGCTTTGTGTTCCAGGAACAAAAAGGCAGGAACAGCGTTACACTACAGACCCTGGACAAGGGTTTTGAAATGAATGACGAAATGGCGCTATTCCTGATGGAAAACCCGGACATGGAGGTGAATGTGGACACAGCCTGACGGGAATAATGCCAGAAATTCATGTCTCGGCAAATGGACTTAACTTTGCAGTCAATCATATATTCGCAATACATTATAAAACAGATATCAAATGGCTAAAGAATTCAATGACGCAAATTTTCAGACCGAAGTGCTGAGCTCAGATAAACTGTCCGTAATCGATTTCTGGGCTGAGTGGTGTGGCCCCTGCCGCGCGATCGGACCGATCGTGGAAGAGATTTCCCTGGAATGGGCAGGAAAGGTAAATGTGGGAAAGGTGAATGTGGACCATAACCCCCAGCTTTCCATCAACTACGGCATCACGTCCATCCCCGCCATCCTCTTCATTAAGGACGGCAAGGTGGTTGACAAACTCGTAGGCGCGCAGCCGAAGGTCAACTTCGTGAAGAAAATCGAAGCACACGTATAAGGCTAAACGAAATGCAGTGCAAAAGCGGGTTCATCCCGCTTTTGTCGTTCCTAACCCCGGCCAGGCAATCACACCGGAGTTCTGTTCCTGCATATTGCCCCTGGCCGCAACAACCACTACCCATGTATCTCGCTGACAAATCCATCCAGGTTGCCAAAGACATCCTGATCCGGTTCCCCCGCAGGGTGGTGCGTTTTTTTGGTTTCCTCGGGGAATTCAGCCGGTTCCGCCGAAAGAGCGACAAGCGCTTCCCGATGGCATGGGGCGGTATCTATCCCTGCCTGGATGACGCCACCGGAACAACGCCCTTCGACCAGCACTATGTGTACCACCCGGCCTGGGCGGCCAGGATCCTGGCCAGGACAAAGCCGGAATACCATGTGGACATATCGTCGATCCTCAGTTTCAGCACCATTGTTTCCGCCTTCGTGCCTGTCAGGTTCTATGATTACCGCCCCGCGGATCTGAAACTTTCCGGGCTGGAGTCTGACCGTGCTGACCTGCTTCGGCTACCCTTTGGGGATGGTTCCGTACCGTCCCTGTCCTGCATGCACACCATCGAACACGTTGGGTTGGGGCGATATGGCGATCCGTTGGACCCGGAGGGTGACCTGAAAGCCATCAGTGAACTAAAGCGTGTACTCAAACCCGGCGGCGACCTGCTCTTCGTGACGCCGGTTGGCAAGCCAACCATCGCATTCAACGCACACCGTATTTACAGTTACGAACAGGTGCGGGATTTTTTTTCCCCGCTTGAACTAAAAGAATTTTCTTTGGTGCCTGATAGCGGCGGCCTGCTGGTTAACGCAGATCCCGCGTTGGTGGCGGCGCAGGCTTATGGCTGCGGCTGCTTCTGGTTCCGGAAACCGCAATAAAAGTCATGAAAAATCACTGGCGCAAACTATTGTCCTTTCTCCCGGCTTCCCTGGAACGTTCCTTTTATGCCCGGTATTTCCATGCCATGGACAGGGAATGGAAACTGGAGGGCAAACCACTGCCCGTATCCTATGTATCCAAACACGATGCCCTGCGGAAGGCCGCAAAAGCATACCACCTGGATACCCTGGTGGAAACGGGCACCTACCTGGGTGATACGTTGTACATGTTGTACCCTGATTTTGAAAACCTCTACTCGATCGAACTCAGCCCGCATTTCCATGCCCGCGCGCAACAGCGGTTTCGCCGCATGCCCAACATACACCTGTTGCAGGGAGACAGCGGCAAGGAAATGGCCTCGCTTGTTCCCAGGCTGCAGAAGCCTGCACTGTTCTGGCTCGACGGTCATTATTCCGGCGGCGCCACGGCCAAGGGCGATAAGGAATGCCCGGTACTGGAAGAACTTGACGCGATTTTCCGATCGCCCCATAACCATGTGATATATATTGATGACGCAAGACTGTTTACCGGTAACGACGACTATCCATCCCTGGATGAACTCTGGCAACTGGTCCTGCGCAGCAAACCAGGCTACACGATGAGTATGGAGAACGATTGCATCAGGTTAACGCCCCAACAGCATGTTTAAAACCGGCACCACCAATGAATCTTTCAGGCATGCCTGGATAGCGTCGGCCCTGAAAAACATCCCGGCCGGTCAGCGCATTTTGGACGCGGGCGCCGGCGAGTGCCCTTATAAAAAGCACTGCTCGCACCTGGAATACGTTGCCCAGGATTTCGCGCAGTATACCGGTACCGGCAGCGCAGGCCTCCAAACCGGCACCTGGGACAATTCACGCATCGATATCGTATCAGACATCACGGCGATCCCGGTACCGGACGGTTCTTTTGACGCGGTGCTCTGCTCGGAAGTGCTGGAACATGTGCCCGACCCGATAGCGGCGATCCGGGAA
>JALOMP010000048.1 GCA_025455365.1 Chitinophagaceae bacterium
ATTGAGATTGTATGCATGGTCGCCGAAAACCCCCAGGATCGCCTTGGTTTCCGCAATATCGCCCAGGGGCGTGGAGGTACCATGTACATTGATATAATCAATTTCGTCCGGCTGCATCCCCGCATCCTGCAAGGCGGCACGCATTACATTCAAAGCACCCAACCCGTCCGGGTGGGGGGCCGTAATATGGTAGGCATCAGCCGTGGCTCCGCCGCCGGCGATTTCACAATAGATGTGTGCACCACGTTTCTTCGCGTGCTCAAGCTCTTCCAGGATCAGGCATCCGCTGCCTTCTCCCATCACAAATCCGTCGCGGTCCTTATCGAAGGGACGGGATGCCGTTTTAGGATCATCGTTGCGTTCGCTCAGCGCTTTCATTGCATTGAAGCCTGCCACGCCGGCATCCGCAATCACCGCTTCACTGCCTCCGGCCACAATGATATCAGCCTTGCCCAGCCGGATATTGTTGGTTGCTTCTATGATCGCCTGTGTGGAAGATGCGCAGGCACTTACCACGGCGAAATTCGGGCCCCGGAATCCATGCCTCATGGAGATCTGTCCCGCGGCAATGTCCAGGATCATTTTGGGAATAAAGAAGGGGTTAAAACGGGGTGTCCCATCGCCCTTCGCATACTGCATGACTTCTTCCTGGAAGGTGAGCAGGCCGCCGATACCGCTGGAGAAAATTACACCTGCCCTGTCTGCGTTGATATTGTCCTTGCTGATGCCTGCGTCCTTAATGGCTTCATCGCTGGATACCAGCGCGAGTTGCGTGAACCGGTCAATTTTGCGGGCTTCCTTCCTGTCCAGGTAAGCCACGGGGTCGAAACCCTTTACTTCGCAGGCAAAGCGTGTCTTGAATTTGGAAGCATCAAAAAGCGTAATAAAATCGGCGCCGGACACACCATTGGTCAGGCCTTTCCAATAATCAGGGGCCGTATTTCCCAAGGGCGTGATGGCGCCGATTCCGGTAACTACTACTCTTTTTAACGACATATCATGTTTGAGGGTCCCTGTGCAGGGACGTGGAATTATTTAGCGTGCTCTTCGAGATAGGCAACAGCCTGGCCAACGGTAGTGATGGTTTCGGCCTGCTCATCGGGGATCGAAATGTTGAATTCCTTTTCGAATTCCATGATCAGCTCCACGGTATCCAGGGAATCAGCGCCCAGATCGTTGGTAAAGGAAGCTTCCGGTGTTACTTCGGCTTCGTCTACCCCTAATTTGTCAACGATGATCTTTTTTACCCTTGTTGAAATGTCTGACATTGTTTTAAAGTTTGGTGAATACTGGGTGCAAAAATAGCCTTTTTGAGATAAAAACAATTTTTCCCCCAAAACCGTGAATAACAGGTAAATAAATAAATATTGATATCTTGTGTTTATGGCTTTAAAGATCATTGACCATAACTCCCCGGAGTACCGCCAGATGATCAATTTGCGGTACGAGATTCTCCGGAAACCCCTTGGTCTCCATTTCACGGAAGAAGAGCTGGACAGGGAAAAAGAAGATATCCTGATCGGCGCTTTTGATGACGACCGTATCCTGGCATGTTGTCTCCTTACCCGCATGGATCCATCCACGATAAAACTTCGCCAGATGGCCGTGGAGAACAGCCAGCAGGGTAAAGGCATCGGAGCCACCATGATGAATTTTGCAGAAAACGTAGCCCGTGACCGCGGCTATAAAGTCATGGCCATGCATGCCCGCAAAACGGCCACCGGTTTCTACGAAAAACTGGGTTATCGGGTAGAGGGTGATGAATTCCAGGAAGTCACCATTCCACACTATTTAATGAAGAAGAAGCTGATCTAGTTGCTGGTAGCCCTCACCCCTTCTTAATTTTTCCCCTCATCAGCTGGCGAGCGTCATGAATCGCGTCTGAATCAGGAAAGGCATCCTTGGGTATCAGGAAAAAACTGCGGCTGTCGAAATACAGGTGGAAGAATCCCGGGGTTTCAAAGAAATTGGTAAACTCCCGCCAGGCCCACGACTTACGCCCCTTCTCCGTATCGATGATAAAATGGTTTTCCTCCAGGGACACGGTGAAATGGTCCCGGAAAGTTTTACTCCTGCGGTAGATAAGCGAGGGTAGCCAGAGCCAGAATGCAACCATCATGCTGAGCCAAAGCACGGAGCTCATCAGGAAAGGAAGCGGGGAAATAAGCTTGAAAGCGAAAAGACCGGCCGCCAGCAAGGCAAAAACATTCACGAGGATCATCATGAGCTTGATTTCGGGTCGGCTGATAAAATGGTAGCGGAGGGCCTGGAGCACCTGGGGCTTCTGATACGAGACATCAATTTGCATAGACTGAAATTAAACAGATTATTTCATCCTGAGCTCGTCTTCGCCTACAGACCATTCACCCAGGTTCTCTCCTTTAAGTCCCTTATAGGTCACTTTCAGCACCCTTGACCTGGGTTTCCCGGTAACGGAGATATGCGCGTAGTTCTGTTTTTGATCGAGACCATACACGCGATAAGGATTGTTCTTCTCCGCATCGCCAAAAACATGCGTACCGGCCGTAAGGGGAGATGCCGTGATATCATAGAGGGGGTATGGCACAAGCCCTTCGACCTTTATCACTTCACTGTGATGCCTGTCGCCACTGAGGAACATGATACCGGAAATTTTTTCCGACCGGATAAACGACATGAGTTCCTGGTATTCCTGCGGAAACTTCCGGAAACAGTCAAAGGGCGATGCCGGGTTCAGCACCTGGCTTCCATTGGCGATGATCTTAAATGTGGCATTGCTTCCGGCAAGCGCGCTTTTCAACCACTCCATCTGCTGTTCGCCAAACATCTTTTTAAGAGGGTTTGGCCTACCGTCTATGCTGTCTTCCAGGCGGTCAGACGCACGCCATGTCCTGTCGTCCAGCATGAATATGTCCACGTCCGAAAAACTCAGTTTGCTGTAAATTCCCTTGCCATCTTCTCCATAGGAAGGATTTGCCCAGTACCTCGTGAATACTTTCCTGCTTTCTTCCTTCAACACGTATTCTGTCCCCATGTCATTGGGTCCGAAGTCATGGTCGTCCCAGATTGCATAGTTGGGCATGGCTTTCAGCAGGTCCTGCACAACCGGTGCGGAGCGGTCCCTTGATGCCCTGTACCACAGCCCCCAGGTTGAATTATAATCCACTTCTCGTGTATACCAGTTATCGCCCAGCCATAACATGAAATCCGCCCTCTCTTTTGCCATGGAAACAAAAATGGAAGAATCCCCCCCATAAGGCTTTCCCGGCCTGTCATACCCGGGTTCGTTCACATAGTTGCAGCTGCCCGTCAAAAAACTGAAATCGGGCGGAGCCTTACGCCATTGCCAGAGTTCACGGGTTGTGAAAGATCCCTCCCTGGCCACGACACCGTTGCGGACCGCCGCTTCCACTTCATAAGAATACGTGGTGGCCGGATCAAGGCCTCCCACCTGGAAAAGCACCGGGTTGAACGCATTTCCGATTTCTCCCTTCCATGGAATGACCTGCGCCGATTTTTTGTCGCTTCCCTTTTTCCAATACCTGAGTTTCAGCGTGGTCACGTCCTGTGCCACTTCCACCCACACCGCCGCTGTGCGCAGTTCCACCTGCCCCAGCATGGGCCCGGAAATAATACCCCTGGATTGTGAAAAGGAATGTTGAAAGGCGATAAGGGAAAAAATCAAGGGAAGCAACAGGCCCCCGGACAGGCGAATCTTGCGGTTCATGCGCGATCTTGGTTGAATTACAAATCTGCGATGAATTTCCGAAGCTTCCTGTGAATAACGGACTTCTTTTATTTTCTTTTCTACCTAAACCTAGAAAACGCGGACAGCCGGCTGCTAACTGAAAATAGCCGCCGGCGGTAAAACGGGTACGGGCGATGGATTGCTAGCGAATGCTTTGGCAGCGTTTATAGTGCTTGTTAGCTGCTTCGTAAGGGGTGACCGAACGGCTGCAGGAAGCGAAGAGCAGTACCAGGACAATCAGGGCGATCAGGTTCTTCATGATGGTGGATTTGGATACGGGGGCGTCTGAAAGACGTTTGTTTTCGGATTAAAAACGGGCCGGTATATCAAACGATTTGCCCATGTCAAAATTGGGCATCTATCGTATAAATATTTCCTTAATATAAGGTTTAATTATAACTCAATACTTTAGGCAAAAAGCATACCAAGTAAAAGGCCCTCCCCTTCATAAGGGAGGGCCCATCAATATAAATAACCATCCGTATTGACAATCAAGGGCTAGCGCGCGAGCCTAGCTGCAACCCATGCTGTTGCCGCAATTCAGGCATTTGTAGCAGGTGCCGCTTCGTACGGTGATATGGCCGCAGGTATTACAGGCCGGCGCATCACTCTGCATGCTCTTCATAAATTCCTGCGTGGCGCTTTCAGACTTCATGGACGCGATGGATCGCTGCGCCTTGACGGGGCTGGCATTGTTTCCACCGCTGTTTGGTGTAACGCTGCCGATCACGCGTACATCGGAGAGCTCAGGCTTCTTCTCATATTCCAGTCCCGGTACATCGTCCCAGTCGTCCGTGCCGGTATTCATCACTTCAGGCCTGTCAAGCACATGAACCAGGTCCGTGCGACCCAGGTATTCATAGGCCAGGCAGCGGAAGACGAAATCGACGATCGAAGTGGTGCTCTTGATGTTCGGGTGGTCCACCATGCCGGCGGGTTCGAACTTGGTGAAGACAAATTTCTCCACGAATTCTTCCAGTGGTACGCCGTATTGCAGGCCTACGGAAACGGAGATCGCGAAACAGTTCATCAGGCTGCGCAGCGTGCTGCCTTCCTTGGCAAGGTCAATGAAGATCTCACCCAGCGTGGCATCGCCATATTCACCGGTACGCAGGAAGATGGCCTGCCCGTTGATTTTGGCCTTTTGGGTGAAGCCCCGGCGTTTTGCGGGCAGGGTTTTGCGCTCCACGATTTTAGAGAGCTGGCGTTTGAGACGGGTATCCGGAGATGCCTGCATGCGCTTCTGGAGTTCCTCCAGCAATTCATCCACGGTCAGTTTACCCACGTCAATCAGGGGACTCTCCCCAGTTTGGTTCACAGGTTCCGCGGCCACATCCTCCGAAGACTTTTTTGTCTCGCTCTTGTTGCTGAGCGGCTGGCTCAGCTTAGATCCGTCGCGGTACAGGGCGCAGGCTTTCAACCCAAGCTCCCAGCTCAGCATGTACGCGTCCGCGATTTCGGCCACCGTTGCTTCATTCGGCAGGTTGATGGTTTTGGAGATCGCTCCGCTGAGGAAAGGCTGTGCAGCTGCCATCATCCGGATGTGGCCGTGTGAATGGATATAGCGCTCTCCTTTCTTTCCGCATTTGTTGGCGCAATCGAAAACGGGGTAATGTTCTTCTTTCAGGAAGGGGGCACCTTCAATGGTCATGGTACCGCAGACATAGTCGTTGGCGGCTTCCACCTGGGCCGGTGTAAAACCAAGCGCTTCAAGCAGGTTAAAATCGAAATTGAAATATTGCTCCGGCTTGAAGCCCAGTCTCTGGAGACATTCCTCCCCGAGGGAATATACATTGAATACGAAACCGATTTCAAAAGCGGCTTTCACGGATTCATCGAGCTTACGGATCTCATCGGCAATGAATCCTTTTTCGCTCAGGGTTTGGTGGTTGATGAAGGGGGCTCCGGAGAAGCTGGCAGCACCAACAGCGTATTTGATGATGGCCTCGGTTTCCTGGTCGCTGTATTTCAGGTTTTTCAGGGCTTGGGGAACGCTCTGGTTGATGATTTTGAAATAACCGCCACCGGAAAGTTTCTTGAATTTCACCAGCGCAAAATCCGGTTCAACCCCCGTGGTGTCACAGTCCATCACCAAACCGATGGTGCCCGTAGGGGCAATTACGGTTGTCTGCGCGTTGCGGTACCCGTATTTCTCGCCCATTTCAACGGCATCGTCCCATGCCTTGCAGGCGGCACTCAGCAGGTAGTCCGGGCAGTATTTGGCTTTGATACCCTGTGGTTTGATGCTCAGGCCCACATATGCGTCTTCCGCATCGTACGCGGCAGCGCGATGGTTGCGCATTACCCGCAGCATGTCTTCCTTATTCTCCTCGTACCGGCGGAAGGGTCCGATGTGCCGGGCCAATTCAGCAGATGTCTTGTAGGAGATGCCGGTCATGATGGCCGTGATGGCACCCGCGATGCCGCGAGCTTCTTCACTGTCGTAAGGAATGCCGCTTACCATCAGCATGCTGCCAAGGTTGGCATAACCCAGGCCCAGGGTGCGGTAATCGTAGCTCAGCTGGGCTACCTCCCGGCTGGGGAACTGTGCCATCAGCACGGAGATTTCGAGTACCACGGTCCAGAGACGGACGGTATATTCAAATCCTTTTACATCAAAAGTGTTGTTATCCTCGCTGAAGAAACGGCGGAGGTTCACGGATGCCAGGTTGCAGGCCGTGTTATCCAGGAACATATATTCCGAACAGGGGTTGGACGCATTGATCCGGCCGCCTTTCGGGCAGGTGTGCCATTCATTAATGGTCGTATCATACTGGGTCCCGGGGTCGGCGCAACGCCAGGCCGCATAGGAAATCTTATCCCAGAGGGCCTTGGAAGGAATCTTCTTCATCACGCGGCCATCCATACGGGCTGTCAGTTCCCAGTCTTCTCCTTTGGCCAGTTTCTCGAAGAAACTGTTGGGGATGCGTACCGAGTTGTTTGAGTTCTGACCGCTCACCGTGCGATAGGCTTCGCCTTCATAATCACTGGCATAACCGGCAGCAATCAGGGCGCCTACTTTTTTCTCTTCTTCCACTTTCCAGTCAATAAACAGCTCGATCTCCGGGTGATCCAGGTCCAGGCAAACCATTTTGGCTGCCCTGCGGGTGGTGCCGCCGCTCTTGATGGCGCCCGCGGCACGGTCGCCAATCTTCAGAAAGCTCATCAGCCCGGAAGAGGTTCCGCCGCCACTGAGTTTCTCCCCTTCGCCGCGGATCTGCGAGAAATTGGTGCCCACGCCGGACCCATACTTAAAGATGCGGGCTTCCCGTACCCAGAGGTCCATGATGCCGCCTTCATTTACCAGGTCGTCATCCACGCTCAGGATAAAACAGGCATGCGGTTGGGGGCGCTCATAGGCAGAAGTGGATTTTTTAAGTTCCCCGTCTACCTGGTCAACATAATAATGACCCTGGGGTTTCCCCTTGATCCCGTAGCTTTCAAACAGCCCGGTGTTAAACCACTGGGGTGAGTTGGGAACACATGCCTGGTTGAGGATGGCATACACCAATTCTTCATAAAAGACCTTGGCATCATCCGGCGTGGCGAAATATCCGTAGCGTTCACCCCACACTTTCCAGCAATTGGCCATACGGTGAGCCACCTGCTTGGCTGATGTTTCCCTGCCCAGGCTTCCGTCCGGTTGCGGAACACCCGCCTTGCGGAAATATTTTTGCGCGATAATGTCTGTGGCGATCTGGCTCCATTGCTTCGGCACTTCCACGTTATTCATCTCAAACACAATCTCTCCACTGGGATTGCGGATGACAGAGGTACGGTAATCATACTCGAACATGTCATATGGATTGACCTCTGGGCTCGTGAAATGGCGCTTGAATTGAAGGCCATCATTGGGGACTTGGATTTTAGATTCAGTGGACATGGCGACGGTGGTATTTATAATTTGCGAATGAATTTTCAGCCTGTTAAGAAAAAATGAAGGACAACGAAAATATTTGTCATTATTGTCCCGGCAAACCCATAAATATCAACAGCGTGTGGAAAACGGAAGGGATGCAATACAGCAGTGATTTAGCAATATTTTTGCACATTTTAGGACAAATTTTTTTTGGAGGCAAATAGTAAAAAGACAGGGTTTGAAACAGTGTTTCCCATTCAGGTCTTACCTTACCGTTTTTGACAAAGTTTTCGCATTTTTGCACCTATACCCAGCTGTACATGAATAACCGGATCTACACTTCACTGACCGAAAAAAAGCGAAAGGGAAAGAAGTCTTTCGCCGTGCTCGTGGATCCGGACAAGGTAGATCACCGTCGCATCGCTGAAATTTCCAGGATAGCAACCGAAGCCTCCGTTGACTACCTCCTGGTGGGCGGCAGCCTCGTGGTTACCAATCACCTGGATGCGGTGGTCCAGCAATTCAGGCAGGAATGCGATATTCCCTTGATCCTTTTCCCCGGAAGTCCTTCCCAGATCAGTTCGCTGGCGGATGCACTCTTGTATCTTTCCCTGATCTCCGGACGCAATGCAGAACTCCTCATCGGGCAGCATGTGATTTCTGCACCCGCTGTCCGCCAAAGCGGACTCGAAATCATATCCACCGGGTATATGGTGATCGACGGAGGAGCACCCACCACGGTTTCCTATATCAGCAATGCCAACCCCATTCCGGCGGATAAAAACGAAATCGCCGTTTGCACGGCCATGGCCGGTGAAATGCTGGGCATGAAACTCATCTACATGGACGCGGGCAGCGGTGCCCGAAGGCCCATCGCGGAAAACATGATTGCCGCCGTGGCACAGCAGGTGTCCATACCCATTGTCGTGGGTGGGGGCATTACGGATCCGGAAAAAGCCTATCGCAACTGCAAGGCCGGCGCAGACCTGATCGTGGTAGGCAACGCCATCGAAAAAGACCTTGGGCTGGTCAAGGAGATGAGCGATGCCATTCACAGCATTGAAGTGAAAACAGAAATCTGAGTCCCGCTGCCATACAGTACCTACCCCAGATCATCCGTACGGACACTTCAACCCCTTCTTTTCGGCTAATATTCCTACCTTCCTTGACACAAAATTAAACACCATGCCCAAGTTTGTCATTGAACGGGAAATTCCCGGTGCTGGTCAACTGACTGCAGCGCAGCTCAAAGCCATTTCTCAGACTTCCTGCGGCGTACTCAGCCATATGGGGTCCTCCATACAGTGGGTGGAGAGTTTTGTAACGGGCGATAAAATTTACTGCGTATATATCGCGCCCAACGAGGAAATGGTGCGGGAGCACGCCAGACAAGGCGGTTTCCCCGCCAACCAGGTCAACCAGGTGGTAACCATGATCGATCCCACCACCGCGGAATAACAGGTTGCTGGAAAATCCACGCCAGTTGATTAACCGGGGCGTATCCAGGCCCAGCACCATGGATTCCATCCCCCGGGCGATGGCCCGGATCACTTTCGTCATGTTACCAATGTCCAACTTACAGGTCACTCTCCCAGCACCCGGCTCGGTGTCTGCTTTCCGCTGACGATCCCTTTGCTGGACAACGCGATGGCTTTGATGATCTCCGTCATGTTCTTCGTGTCCAGCGTTTCAAATTCATCATCCACCGTATGGTAGTATGGCTCGCTGTCCATCTTGGAAGTGGAAATGGTATGGGCGGGTACACCGAGTCTTGCGAGGGTGGCATTGTCTGACCGGTAGAAGAGGTTCTGGTCGGGATAGGGATCCGGCTCAAACCGGAACGCGGAGCCCTGCAGGTTTTCCTGGAGCAGTTTCCCGAAATCTGATTTTTCATACCCCGTGATAAAGGCGCTGTTCTTGCCCCATTTGCTGTCTGTTCCGATCATCTCGATATTGAACATTGCCACCACTTTAGCCGGATCCTGCCTTTTGGAGAAATACTGCGACCCGTAACCGCCAGACTCCTCGGCGGTGAAGGCCACGAAAATGAGGGTCCGTTCGGGCTTTTTTATCTTACGGAAATATTTTGCCAGGGCGATGACCGCCGCCGTTCCCGACGCATCATCATTCGCCCCATTAAAGACGGAGTCCTGGTTTTTTGCTTTGCCGATGCCCAGGTGATCGTAATGGGCGGAGAATACAACCACTTCATCGGACTTTTTTCCGGGAATCATCGCCCCTACGTTAGCATACGGGCGGGCGGTCTTGCGCGCCGCAAGGTTTACCTGGTATGATTGTACCGAATCCGTTCCAATCACAGCCACTACCGTACCACTACCGTCCAGTCGCTGAGCCCTGAATGCACGAAACCGCGCCAGCTGGTTCCGGTGGCTGGTATCGGCTGTCACGAGGTAGGATTTCCCATCCTGGATCAGACCGTACAGTTTTTGAATCGCATTTTCACCCGGCATAATCCGGACGATCTCCGCACCCCGGTTATCCCAGTTCACCTGCTCCGAGCCAGGAAAACAAAGCAGCGCATCCTTCGGAACAGCCTGGCCGTTGACCAGCACTTCCTGGCTGGTCAGGTCAAACTGGTTTACGGAAAACGACTGCAGGTGGCTGGCGGAGGAGGGATCCAGCGGCTTCAATCCGGCTTTCCTGAATTCCCCGGCAATGAAGGCCGCCGCTTTCTCGAGGCCGGGTGATGGGGCTTTCCGGCCCTGCATATCATCGGACGCCAGTGCAGACAGGACGCGGCTGATCTCGGACTCCCGTATCAAACGGTTGATTTTCTGGGCGGAAACAGCATAGGACGCAAAAAGGGAGGCCAAAAGGAGCAGGAACCGCATATCATCAATTTTAAGGCAAATAAGCATTTTTTTGATTGCATTAAGGAAAAAAAGCTTTTTTTTGCAATCGTTAAACAACCAGATTTTTTTTCGATCCAACAGACATGACAAAAAACCTGACCACATCAATCGCAAATGCAGCACCCGCCGGTGTTGACACGCGTTGGGTTTTTCCTGTCCAGCCCCGGACAGTTTTCGCTTTCCGCCCCACTCCCTTTTGGGTGCGACGTTGATACTACTCCTATCATAGGAACCACTCAGGCGGTGGGACTATGCCTCCGCTGAAGGCGGAACCGGACGCATGACGGCTGATGCCGTAGTATTCCTCTTTCAAAAACCCAACATGGACCAGCAACAGAATTTCAGGATATTGGTAGCAGACGAATCCCATTTCCATTTCGCGGAAACCATATGCGATGAAATGGAAGAATCAGCAAAGGCAAGGGGTACGGGCATCGCTAAAAGGACGCCTGACTACATCCGCGAGAAAATGCGCGAGGGAAAAGCCGTCATCGCCCTGGGCGAGACCGGGGAGTGGGCGGGCTTTTGCTATATAGAAACCTGGAGCCACGGAGAATATGTGGCCAATTCCGGCCTCATCGTGTCGCCCAAATTCCGCAAAGGCGGTCTGGCCAGGCTGATCAAGAAAAAGATCTTCGCCCTGAGCCGCGAAAAATATCCGAACTCCAAAATCTTTGGTCTCACCACCGGCCTGGCCGTTATGAAGATCAATTCCGAACTCGGCTATGAGCCGGTCACATACTCCGAACTTACCCAGGATGAAGCATTCTGGGCAGGATGCAAGAGCTGTGTGAACTATGAAATCCTCATGAGCAAGAACCGGAAGAACTGCATGTGCACGGCCATGCTCTACGACCCGGCAGACCACTACGAGCCCGAGGAAACCAAGGAGTTTTTTGAGAAAAAATCCAAAGTACTGGAAAGGCTAAACCGCATCAAGGAGTGGAAATTCCTGAGGCCCTTCCTCAGAAAAGAAGATGGCGGTAAAAGGGAAGAAGGCAGCGGCAGGCCCGTGCGCTCTTTCCTGCATTATTTCTTTAACCTCTAAATCAACAGACTGATCATGGCCAAAAAGGTAGTCCTGGGTTTCAGTGGCGGACTGGATACTTCCTACTGCGTCAAATACCTGCACGAAGACAAAGGGTACGAGGTGCATAGCATCATCGTCAATACCGGCGGCTTCAGCGCGGAAGAACTGGTACAGGTGGAAAAGCATGCATATGCGCTCGGCGTGAAAACCCATACAACCGTTGATGCCGTCCGCGGATACTACGATCGCATCATCCGGTATCTGATCTATGGGAATGTACTGAAGAACAATACCTACCCGCTGAGCGTGAGCGCCGAGCGGTTAAGCCAGGCCCTGCACATCGCCGAACACGTCCGTACCCTGGAAGCGGATGCCGTTGCCCATGGCAGTACCGGGGCGGGAAACGACCAGGTCCGGTTTGACATGATCTTCCACATCATGATTCCCGGCGTGGAAATCATCACCCCCATCCGCGACCTGAAACTGAGCCGCGAGGAAGAAATCGACTACCTGAAGAAAAGGGGCGTGGACATGAATTTTGAAAAAGCCCTCTACTCCATCAACAAGGGACTCTGGGGTACCAGCGTCGGCGGAAGGGAAACCCTTTCTTCCAGGGGCATGCTGCCCGAAGAAGCCTGGCCCACGCAGGTCACCCGCACCGGCACCGAAGAAGTGGTGCTGCATTTTGACAAAGGGGAACTAACGGGAATCAATGACCGAAAATTCGAACACCCTGCGGAAGCCATCCGGCACCTGCAGTCCATCGCTGGCCCCTACGGTGTTGGGCGAGACATACACGTGGGCGATACCATCATTGGCATCAAGGGCCGGGTGGGCTTCGAGGCAGCCGCCCCGATGCTGATCCTGAAAGGCCACCATGCTTTGGAAAAACACGTGCTAACCAAGTGGCAGCTGCAATGGAAAGATACCTTGGCGCAATTCTACGGAAACTGGCTGCATGAAGGCCAGATCCTGGATCCGGTCATGCGAGACATCGAAGCATTCCTGCAACGTTCCCAGGAAACAGTTACCGGCAAGGTATTCATACAGCTCCACCCCTACCGCTTCCAGGTTACCGGCATTGAATCCCCGAACGACCTGATGAGCAGCAAATTCGGCAAGTATGGGGAAATGAACACGGGTTTCACCGGCGATGATGTACGCGGCTTCAGCAGGATTTTCGGAAACCAGGTGGCGATTTGGAACGCAGTGAATGAGAAGTGAGATCTCAGATCCTAGAAGTTAGAAGTAAAAGACCTGAGCCTCACTTCTAACTTCTCAGATCGTATATCTTACTTATAAACAGAACGATCCGACAATGACTAAACATCAAATAAAGGTTGGTATCATTGGTGGCGCCGGCTATACCGGGGGCGAACTGATCAGGCTGCTGGTGAACCACCCGCATGCGGAAATCGCTTTCGTGCACAGTAAAAGCAACGCCGGCAACCCGGTGCACCAGGTTCACCAGGACCTGCTGGGC
>JALOMP010000303.1 GCA_025455365.1 Chitinophagaceae bacterium
GCTTTTTCTTTGTTTTGCAACACTGACAAAATTCGTCGTGAAATCTACACCGGGGAAAGACAGGTACTTCAACGAATCCTGCTGATCTATGTACCCCACACCTTTCGCGGAAACGGCCAGGTAAATACCTCCATCGTTGCCTTCCGTCACATAACGCACCTGGTGGTTGATCTCCCATTTTTTCCGGCCATGCTGGCCGATTCGGTACAGGGCGCCGTTACAGGCAACCCAAAGCTGCTTTTTACTATCCGTGTAGAGGTAGAAAATCTCCCTTCTCGTATTGATGAACGACTGAATATCTTCCTCGATGGGCCTGATCGTATCTCCGCTGAATCGGTACAACCTGTTATCCCGGGTGGCCAGGACAAATTTTCCGGGTTCCGTTTCGGTAATGGTAGACAGTCTGCCGTTCACGAGGCCGTCCTGCTCCGTGAAGTTGGTGACTTTGCTGGTGGAGAATTTGAACAGTCCCTTGTCCGAAGCCGCCCAGATATTTCCTTCGCTGTCCTTGAGCATGGCCTGCACATTATTCAATTTGGCAGTTCCGCCGCCGTCGTAAAACGTAAACCTCCTGGCGCCTTGCGGCAAATAGGCAAGGCCGTTCCGGGTCCCTGCCCAGATGCCGCCTTCGTTGTCTTCGAGGATCATACTGCGGTTAAAGCCTGATGGAATAATGGTTTCATTTTCAAGGCCGGGTGCCGGGATGATTTTGCCGTTTTCAATCAGCAGGACAGACAACTGCGTGCCGGTCCATATCCGGCCTTTTGAGTCTTTCAATATGGAGTTCAGCGAGACCAGGTTCAGTAATGAATTCTGGGAGGATATGCCGGAGTCGATGGCAAGGTCTATTTTAACGCCGTCAATACGTCGATTGACTGCGGTTGCACCCCTGAATGCGTAAAAGGGACTATACCAGTTGATTTGGTCGTTGGCTCTCCATACCTGGAGCGCACTGTCCGAGGCTCGGGCATCCAACAGGCGGTATTGGAAATTTTCGTAATTGAACAGGATGAGCTGCTGTACCAGTGGGCCCATGCCTATTACGAGATCTTTACTGTTGATCGTGCCAAGAACAGCAAGATTGGTCTTTTCCCGGACAAAGCTTTTGAACCGTCCGTTTTTGTAACGGATCAGCCCACTGCCCGGGGTGGGTATCCAGAGGGCGCTGTCGGGTGTCTGCGTGATGATGGAAGTGATGCCGTCTGACTTGAAGGTGGAGTCTGAACGGGTATTGAAGATGGTGAACTGGACCCCGTCGAAGCGGATGAGACCGGAATACCCGCTCAGCCAGATAAAGCCGTCGTTGGTCTGGTAAATATTGAGGGAAATGTCATTGGGCATGCCCGTGCGGGAATCCCAATGCGTGACTTTGAATTTCCTGAATACCTGTTGAGCCTGGCTAAAATTGCACAAAAGCAGGAGGCCGGCCAGTGCCGGTAGTATGGACCGAATAAGCATCCGATAAGATAAGAAAATTTATGTTGCCGTTGAGGTTGGAGGTTCAATCCGACCAGTACCGGGACAGCCACCCGGTTCGTGATGTTTACGTAGGTCAGTTTGCCGGCAGTTGCACCTTGAAAGCGGTTCCAGAACTGTTGCTCTCCAGGAGTTCTATCAGACCCCCATGCGCTTTCACGATATCATAACTCAGGCTCAATCCCAATCCCGTTCCTTGTCCCGTGGGCTTGGTGGTGAAGAAGGGTTGGAAGATTTTGTCTTTGATCGACTCCGGAATCCCTGGCCCGTTATCTGCGATTGCTATCGCGATCGATTTTGGATTTCCGATTTCGGATGGAGTTTGCTTGTTCCCAGGTATCCCGGGTTCGTTGTGGGCAGAATGGGTTTTTATGGAGATGGTGGGCTGGTAGCCTGGTCCGGCTGTTTTGGCCTTTTCCTGCACGGCCTGGAAGGCGTTGTTGAGCAGGTTGAGGATCACCCTGCCGATGTCCTGGGCTACGATGGGTATCTGCGGGAGGGTTGGATCCAGGTCGATGTCCAGCTTCACGTTAAAATCCTTATGCTTCGCCCGGAATCCGTGGTAAGTGAGGCGCACATATTCGTCCACGAGATTGTTGACATCGGTCGGTTCTTTCTGGCCACTGGATGAACGGCTATGCTGCAGCATGCTTTTCACGATGCCATCTGCCCGCCGTCCATGCAGGTTGATCTTGTCTTCGTTTTCCTTCAGGTTTTCGGCGATGGAAGATGCTTCGCGGATATCGCCCTTTTTCAGTTCTTCCTGCAGTTCTTCGATTAGATCTTTGTTCAGTTCCGAGAAATTATTCACGAAGTTCAGCGGGTTCTGGATTTCGTGGGCGATGCCGGCGGTGAGTTCGCCGAGGGAGGCCATTTTCTCCGCATGGACCAGTTGCGTCTGTGTCGATTGCAATTTTACCAGCGTTGTCTCCAAGTCATTTTTCTGACCCTGCAACAACTGGTTTGCCCTGATTCTCTGGCGGTTGTTCCGCCACAACAGGATCATGATCGTTGCCAACAATCCCAGTCCACCGAGCAGGCCGTTGGTGCGCATCCTGCTCCGGTACGCCAGTTCTGCTCTTTCCAGGTCTTCTATTTTCTGCTGTTCGTTAAATTCGATGTTCTGAAATTCCTGCGCCTGCTTCGCGTTGAACAGAATTTCATTCGCACCGATGATGAGCGACTGGTACTTGACCACACTGTCTTTTTCACCTGCCGCAGTATAGTACTGGGCCAGGGCCTTGTACAGGCGCAGGTTCACTTCCGGTGCTTTCAGGTTTTGGATATTCTCCAGCCCGTAATTCAGGTACTTCATGACCGAATCCATCCGTCCCATGCCCTGGAAAATTCCGGCAATCGCCACGGCGCTGGCTACAACTCCCCTGAAATATCCCTGTTCCGTGCTTAGCAACAATCCCTGCCGATACGCGGCCAGGGCTTCCTCAGGTTTGTGCATTTCGAGGTAAACCCTCCCTTTGTTTAGCATGATGCTTCCCATGTATTTCGGAAACTGCGTGGCCATGGCACTGGCCTGCGCTTGTTCAAAGCACCAAAGAGCACTGTCTGGTTTTCCGAGAGACACAAAAGCTCTTCCCATCGGGATAAGCACAACGCATACTAAATGATTATTACCTAGTCTGGTTCCAATCTGGAAGCCGAAACTCGTGTAGTTTACTGCCTTTCTGTAATTCTGAGCATTATTATGGGCAATACCCAGGTAGGCATAGCATAGTCCCAAACGGGTCAATTTCTGCCGCTCGACATCGTCCTGCCTGTTTGAGAACGGATCAAGATTTTCGAATGCCGGAGACAGCACAGGTATGTCCTCTCGCGCCTGGTCCAGCACTTCAATGGATTTCAACAGGGATTGCAACGCACGGGGGAAATTGCCCAAAGTGATCAGGGCATACCCGGTTTCCGCAAGCGCAAAAGACGACTCCAGCGGAAGGTTTAGTTGCTGCGCAATCGGATACATCAGCGATGCATAATGGAATGAACTGTCTGGGTTAGTTTCTCTCAGCTCAAAACACATGATTCCATATTGAACCATCTTTCCGGTGTCCGAAAGATTTCCGGCGAGTTGGCGCCTGGCTTCATCAATTTTTTCAGACTGTCCATGTACCTGAAACTGCAACAGGCAGACGGAAAGAAATGTCGAAAGCAGGAATGTAATTGCTTTTTTCATGAATTGGGAATGAAAATGATAAATTCCGTTCCTTCATCTGACGGAGCTTGCAGGAAGATTTCTCCCCCATGCGCCTTCACGATATCATAACTCAGGCTCAACCCCAGTCCCGTTCCCTGGCCGGTGGGCTTGGTGGTAAAAAAAGGCTGGAA
>JALOMP010000304.1 GCA_025455365.1 Chitinophagaceae bacterium
CCTGCGGACTGGAAATGCCGAAAGTCTACCGCGGCGTCAGGCAGTACGCGCCATCCGGCGTGTCCATGCGCTATACCTTCGACGCAGCACCCGATGCGCCCACGCAAAAGAAGATCCAGTACTACGCCATGCTCGGCACCCGTGCCATCTGGAAAGATGGCTGGAAAGCCGTTGCCGTCCATGCGCCACTCATCAGCAAAGGCAAGTTCGACGAGGATGCATGGGAACTATACCATGTGGATGTGGATCGGTCTGAATCAAAGAACCTGGCCAAAGAAAATCCTGAAAAACTAAAAGAACTGATTGCCGCCTTTGAGGACGAAGCGGATAAAAATCTTGTGTATCCGATCGATGACAGATCGGCCGTGGAGCTGCTCGGCGTCGAAAGACCGGCGGAAGAAAAAGTGCGCGAGCGTTATGTGTACTACCCTCATACAGCCCCTGTCCCGGAAGGGGTAGCCGTTAACGTTAGGGGTCGTTCGTTCAAGATCCTGGCCGATGTGGACATCACCGATGCCAATGCTTCCGGCGTGGTTTTCGCCCATGGTTCCCGCTTCGGCGGTCACAGCCTCTTCATAAAAAACAAGAAACTGTACTACGTCTATAATTTCCTCGGCATCAAACCTGAGCAGAAGATGGTTTCCTCGGTTACCCTTAAACCGGGTAAGCAGGTATTGGGAATGGAATTCATACGGGAAAAATCGGGTGAACATGGAGAGCAGATCGGTGTAGCAAAACTGTATGTGGGCGATAAAGTAGTGGCTGAGATGCCCATGCGTACACAGCCCGGCAAATTCACGCTTTCCGGTGACGGGCTTTGTGTGGGGTACGACAGCGGCGACGCCGTTTCTGGCGAATACAAGACCCCGGGTGAATTCAGGGGTGGCCATATCCTGGGCGTAGGGGTCACCGTTGAAAAAACACAATACCTCGACCTGAAAAAGGAAGCAGAGCGGGCTTTGATGCGTGACTAAATGCTATGTACTAAAACAAACCAATATGAAAAAGTCGTTTCTTTTCGTCTTACTGTCGCTTTCCACGGCGGCATGGGCACAACAAGCGCAGAAACCCAATATCGTGGTTTTATGGGGCGATGACGTGGGCTGGTACAATATCAGTGCCTACAACCTCGGGGCCATGGGGTACAAAACGCCGAATATCGACCGGCTGGCAAAAGAAGGTGCCTTGTTTACCGACTGGTATGGGCAGAACAGTTGTACTGCCGGGCGCGCGGCTTTCATTACCGGCCAATCGCCCATCCGCACCGGGCTGCTGAAGGTTGGATTACCCGGTGCAAAGGAAGGTATGACGAAGGAAGACCCCACCATTGCGGACCTGCTCAAGGCCCAGGGGTATGCCACCGGCCAGTTCGGAAAGAATCACCTGGGCGATCGTGATGAGCACCTGCCCACCAACCACGGTTTTGATGAGTTCTTCGGCAACCTTTACCACCTGAATGCCGAAGAGGAACCCGAAAATCCGGACTACCCGAAAGACCCCAATTTCAAAAAGAATTTCGGACCCCGGGGTGTGATACATAGCTGGGCCAACGCAGACGGTACACAGCGGATTGAAGACACCGGCCCGCTGACCAAAAAGCGGATGGAAACCATCGACTATGAAGTGGAAGACCTGGCTTTAGGTTTCATGAAGAAGCAGGTTTCCGCAAAGAAGCCATTTTTCCTCTGGTTTAACACCACCCGCATGCATATCTTCACGCATCTCCGTCCCGAAGCACAAGGCAAGACAGGCCTGGGGATTTACCCGGACGGGATGGTGGAACATGACGCGGCCATTGGCAGAATGCTGAAGGCAATCGATGACCTCGGTATTGCGAACAATACCATCGTCATGTATTCCACTGACAATGGCGCGGAAGTGATGAGCTGGCCCGATGGCGGTACGACGCCCTTCCGCGGGGAAAAGAATACACAGTATGAAGGCGCTTACCGTGTTCCCACGATGATCCGTTGGCCTGGAACCATCAAACCGGGTACCATCATCAACAATATTTGCGCACACGAAGACATGCTCCCAACCCTGCTGGCTGCCACCGGTGCCGGGGATGTGAAATCGAACCTGCTAACCGGCATGAAGGCTGGCGGTAAATCCTTCAACGTGCATCTTGACGGGTATAATCTCCTTCCTTATTTTAAGGGTGATTCAGCGAGCGTAAACAAATGGCCCAGGCGCGAATTTCTCTATTGGACAGACGGAGGGCAATTGGCCGCATTGCGCTATGACCAGTGGAAACTGCATTTCATGGAACAGCGCGCTGAAAGTTTCGACGTCTGGCAGGATCCATTTGTCACGCTCAGGACACCTAAACTTTTTTCATTGCGCGCGGATCCGTTTGAAAGGGCCGATGAAGAAGGCATCGACTATGAACGCTGGCGTTTGGAAAGAATTTTCCTCCTGGTACCCGCACAGGCATATGTTGGACAGTGGTTGGAAACATTTAAAAAATATCCTCCCCGACAGAAGCCTGGCAGTTTCAACCTGGACCAGGTTATGGACCAGTTGATGAAGGGTTCGAATACCCAGTAACCCCAGTTTTTTAAGGCTCGTCCCTATAATTCAGGCCGCTTCCTCCCGGAAGTGGCCTTTTTTGTGGCCGTCCCGGTTGATTTGAAGTTCCTATCTTTAGCATGCTGCAGCTGGGAAGGCAGCTGTTTCAGCTGTGCATGCAAATGGAGAACACATGGAGCAAATTATCAATGGGAATTTCCTGATCGTATTTTCTGCGGCCATACTCGGGTTTCTGGTTGCCGCCATCCTTGTTTTTGTCAAAAAGACAGACACATTTCCTTCCCGGCTGCTGGCAGGTTTCCTGGTGTGCATTTCTCTCCTTGCGTTGAATTTCGCCCTGATGACTACAAGATTCTTCATCAACTATCCCCATTTGTGGAGGGTAGTTGGCTGGGCATCCTTCAGCTTCGCCCCGCTCGCATATTTATATGTGCGCTCTTCCCTGGAGCAGTCCTACCGGTTTAAGCCAACAGATATACTGTTATTCATCCCGGCTATCATGCATCCGTTCTCCCTGGTCCCTTTTTTCATTAAACCAGCCGCAGAAAAACTCATATTTCTGCAGGAAGTATTTAAAAATCCGCGACTGGTGATGTTGGAGCCGGAAAATTTCTTTCCCCCGGGAGCGGTTACCTGGGCCAGATTTGCGGTAGGTTTCCTGTGCACTGCCGGGCAGGTCCGGTTGCTCTTGCAATGGAAAAAGAGGAACAGCATTGAATTCGAAAATGTGCAGCAAAATACCGATATGTTCCGTTGGTTATCCTTATTTACGCTAGTGCTGTCCGTATTCTGGGGACTGATTTTGTTACAGTTTATTTTCCATTTCACCGGTATTTCCCAACTGAATATGTTGGTGATCTTTACTATTAGCAGTACCATCGTTTTTGTAAGTACCTACCTGCTGGTAAAGCCGTCGATTCTGTACGGTATCAGGGGATGGGGCGGTATGACTCCGGCTGAGAAGCCGGCAGTCGTTCCCGAAAGTCCCGAGGAGTCCAAGCAGGAAGCCCGGCGGTATAACATCAGCGCTGAACAGGGACGTGTTTTTAAGGAAGCCCTGGAGCGTCATTTTTCCCAGCAGAAACCATTTCTGAAAGGGGGGTATTCCATCAGCGACCTGTCCAATGAAATCAATGTCCGCTCATACCAGCTTTCTACGTTTATCAACCAGGAATATGGCCAGAATTTCAACGAACTGGTCAACCAATACCGGGTCAGACACATGGTGGAGCAGTT
>JALOMP010000305.1 GCA_025455365.1 Chitinophagaceae bacterium
TCCATGCATACAGCGAACATAGCGGGAACGAGCATCATCATACGAAGGCTTGAGATGGCAGACATTCATTTGCTGGAGCATTACCTCGCCGGACTGAGCCAGCAAACCAGGAACCGCTTCGGACCCCATCAGTTTGACAGCGCATCCCTGCATTCAATTTTCCATGATCAAACAAGCCACAAAGGCTTTATCGCTATTGAAACAGAAACAGGCCGGATCATTGCCTATGCCATCGTCCGCATGGGCTTCCTCCCGCACGACGCCCCGCGACTCGAGACATACGAATTGCACCTACACCCGCGAACCGACGCCACCTATGCGCCTTCCGTGGCAGACGAATGGCAGGGAAAGGGCCTGGGAATTCTGCTCTTTCAATACATGCTTGAATACCTGCAACAAGAGGGCATTCAACGGATCATCCTCTGGGGCGGGGTCCAGGCATCCAACGAAAAAGCCGTACGATACTACCAACGCCTCGGATTTCACACCCTCGGTGCATTCGAATATCATGGCATGAACCTGGACATGATCTACCACACCGGCAATTTCCTTCCGGTTCCCTGATTTCAAAAAGATTTTGCGAAATCAAATGGTTGCATATATATTTGCAACCATACAGTTGCATTTAAAATCAACCGGCATGAGAAGGGACATTTTCCAGGCCATTGCAGATCCAACCCGCCGGGCCATACTCAGTCTGGTAGCCCTGCAGGCGATGACACCCAACGCGGTGGCGGAACATTTTAACAGCAGTCGCCAGGCCGTATCCAAACATATCCGTATCCTGTGTGAATGCCAGCTGCTGGAACAAAGGCAGCAGGGACGTGAGATCTATTACTATTTCAACCCTAAAAAAATGAAAGAGGTGGATAAATGGCTCGACCAATTCCGCAGGCTTTGGGAGAGCCGTTATAACCAGTTGGATATTGTATTACGTCAAATTAAAAAGCAATCGTCATGAACCCGGCAACAGCTTTAGACATCCGAAAAGACCTGCCCAACAGGAAGCTCTTCATCACCCGCTATTTTGACGCCCCGCCGAAGCTGGTCTGGAGAGCGTGGACGGAAGCCGAATGGCTGGACCAGTGGTGGGCGCCGAAACCGTACCGGGCGGAAACCAGGATCCTGGATTTCCGGGAAGGGGGCCACTGGTTATACGCCATGGTGGGTCCGGACCTTTCAAAGCAATGGGTATGGGTAGACTTCCTTTCCATCCACACGCCAGTCAGTTTTACCGCCTATGATTTCTTTTGCGATGAAGAAGGAAAGCATAACCCGGATCTGCCCGGGATGCATTGGAAAAATGATTTCAGGGCTTCCGGGGACGGCACGGAAGTACTGGTGGAACTTAGTTTTAAGGAAATTAGCGATCTGGAGAAAGTGATTGAAATGGGCTTCGAGCAAGGGTTCCAGGCAGCGCTGGGCAATCTCGATGAATGCCTCGCTTCCCAGGCGAACCAGGGATAAAAAATTTATATCGCTTGCCGGGAATCACGGGTTGTTAGCGGTATAGTCTTGCGAACTGCTCTCTTACCGTTTTTGTACGAGGTTCAGCCGGAGATTTCAATCCCTATTTATTGCATTAGCAGCGAAGCATTCATGCTTTGGCAAATGCCCGGCTTAAGCGTATAGTCAAAATACATTTCCGTACCGGTTACCTGTACATCAAAATGGCAATTGTGCAGGGATCCGGGGTATTCCATCTCCAGCGCGGCCAGTTCCAGGTCATGCGTGGCGATGATGCCCGTAGCCTGCTGCCTGATGAGTTGTCTGACCAGGGCGATTGCGCCTGTTTGCCGGTCGCGTGAATTGGTTCCGCGCAGGATCTCATCCAACAGGATGAATACCGGTTCATGGGCATTTACGGCATCGATGATCGACTTTAGTTTTTTCAGCTCTGCATAAAAGGTAGAGGTACTTTCCTCGAGATTGTCTTTGATCCGCATGCTGGTCATGACCCGGAACGGAGATACCCGCATGGCTCCGGCGCAGACGGGAGCGCCCATGAACGCTAAGACCATGTTCACGCCTACACTGCGCAGGAAGGTACTTTTACCCGCCATGTTGGATCCGGTCACCAGGGTAACCTGGGCCTTGCCCTGTGTAGAAAAATCATTGGAAACGGACCGGGCAGGATCGATCAACGGATGGGCGAGTTTCGTTGCAATACATTCGTGCCCCTGCGTATGCAGGACGGGATAGGACCAGTGCGGATGGTTGAATGCCAGTGTGCCGAGGCTGGAAAGGGCTTCCATCTCAGCCAGCGCTTCGAACCAGTGACTGCTATCCAGCCTGTTTTCCTGTTTCCATCGCTCCAGTTGCAGTACCAGTTGCAGGTCCCACAGGAAGAACGTGTTCAGGGGTACATATACCAGCGGGTTCATGCGGTAATCAAAGCGGTCGAGGATCCCGCGCAACCGGTGAATGCGCACCGAAGCCTTAACGGACCCGTGATAGCAGCGATCCTGGATGGATTTGAGCAGCGGATCCTTCCAGGAAGCCGTTTCCACGCTGCCGATACCCATCGCCAGTGTTTCAAGTTCGGGGCTGATCCTGTTCAGTTCCCGGTAGGCCGGGTATACCAGGCTGCTGATCCAAAATGCACCAATCATGAAAACGGTCAGCCCAAAAAGAAATGCCGGCAACGATATCATTTCAAACAGGAATATACCCAGCCAGGCCAGGGCCAGGACGGGTACGATGAACCTGGCCATCGTCCAGAGCGGCTTACCGACGAAGCGGCTGTCTTCGGATATCCATTTCCGTATGATTTCACCGGTGGATATTTTTATGGCCGAGCCTGCCCCATGGGCCTGGAATTCCTGCCGCCAGGGCGTCATGTGGCTCAACTCTTTCACCGCATTTTGACGGGATACTATCATGCCGGCACTGGCCGCGGCTTTCAGCCATTGGGCCAGCCTTTGCCTGCCTTGCTCGGATGTTGCCCGGTTTACATACTGGTAGAGCGACGCCTTTCCGAAAATATCAAGGTCTTCCGCATAGGGATGGTGCGCATCCATAAATTCGCTGCCATCCGGCTGCCTTGTAAAATTATGCTTGAGATAATCTAACTCCTGCCGGTTGATGAGCATCAACCGCTCCTGGTGACGAATGGCATCCCGGTTCCGGAGATCTGCCTTCACGGCAACCAGGAACAGGATGAAAAAAGGAACCAGTGTAACAATGGATTGCCAGGCAAGCCAGGTAAGCAGGATCCCGGAGAGGACGATGAAGAGGCGCAGCAGGCCAAGATACCGTTTGCGATTTTGAAGACCCCGGAGTACGTTCTCAATGCCAGCCATCCTTTCCAGGTAGTACTCTTCCGGACTTACAGTATCTTTCATACCCTAAAAGTAGCAAAGAAAGCGCTTGAGAGCCACCCTCGATTGCCGGAGGCACGCAGTGGGCGGGATCCTGTACCATCCAGGTAAACATCATCAAATGAAAAGGATCAACAGCATTGATATCGTGCGCGGGTTCGTGATGGTGATCATGGCACTCGACCACACGCGCGACCTGCTTCATGTAAAAGCGCTTACGGAAGATCCCACCAATCTCTCCTCAACAACCCCCGCCCTTTTTTTCACGCGATGGATCACCCATTTCTGTGCGCCGTCTTTTGTTTTCCTGGCGGGCGTTTCCGTTTGGTTGTCGTCCTTTAAAAGGTCCGTGGCAGCACAAAGAAAATTCCTTATCAAACGGGGGCTCTGGCTGATCCTGCTGGAATTGGTACCCGCGCGTATCCTGGGCGTCGCAGGGTTGCTTATCCTCATCTTCCATGGCCTGGTTTCACTAATACCGGCGGCGCCTGGATCATTTACACAGCGTAGTATCGCCCTTCTATTTACAGGAGGTTTCAGGCAGGTCACGCCCCATACATCGCTCATCATTGGATACCCACTCATTCCCTGGTTGGGAATCATCCTGGCGGGATACGGGGCGGGAATTATTTTCCAGAAGGAACAGCCCCTGCGAAGAATCATTTTTTTACGGATCGGGATGGCAGCCACTGCGATCCGGTTCTTTGGACCCCGCAGAAGGACCTCGTCTTCACGGTCATGTCATTCCTTAACCTCTCGAAATATCCGCCATCCCTGTTGTTCAGCCTGATGACCCTGGGCGGGATGTTTTTCCTGTTATGGTTCGCCGAGGGTATGCAAAACAGGTTCAGTCGCATGCTTGATATATACGGCCGCGTACCGATGTTTTACTACCTGGTGCACTGGTATCTCATCCATACCACCATGTTCCTGGTGCTTTTCATGCAGGGATTTGGCATAGGCGATTTCAGGTTTGGCTTCTCCTTCGGCAGGCCAGAGCAGGCAAACGGACTGGGACTGCCGGGTGTATATGCGATATGGCTCTCCATCGTGGTCATCCTGTTTCCTTTTTGCAAATGGTATGGAAAATACAAATCCACGCACCGGGAGAAGTGGTGGCTGCAATACCTATAAGCATACCAGGGAATGAGGCAGGGGCCGTGGATTGCGGGACGAGCCGGAGCGTCTACTTTTTCAATGTCCGGGAAATGAATTCCTGGCACTCATATTTGGCATCGATATATGCCTTTTCAGCCTCCTGCATTTTTTTCCGTATATCCTGCTGGTTTCTTTCGATATCATCCCTGACCTGTTCGTCATCAATAAAATGATCATCCACCATGATCGAATGCTCCTGCTGGTTGATCAGTACCTGTATCACCAGGAATCGTTCAGACACGGCATTCAGCAGGTCCTGGTGTGCCTCGGTTTTTACCGCGATATCGGTGATGGAATTCCGTCGTATCACATCGGCGAGCCGGTTTTCGATATCCTCCATTTCCGTGTGGTAGTATTCAATGGAACTTCTCCAATCGGAGAGTTCTTCCGCATAAAGTTCTGCAATATGGGTAGCCATAAAACTGGATTAATCGGCTGCCGGGCTTTTCCTGTCCGGGCCAACCTTGTCAAAGCTACATGCGCCAATTCCTTTATTCTATGACCGTGGTTAGCTATACCAGGATGATTTGCGGATGGAGGCGGACGAAAACCAAATCCTGTTTCCGCAAGATCCGGGTTTTTTTCCCCTGATGGGTGTTGCAATTTTACAGCGTAAATTGAACTACATGAGCAGCCAGGACCAGCTTAATTACGAACGCATCGCCCGGGCGATCGAATACATCCGGGCGAATTTCCGCCGGCAGCCCTCCCTGGACGAAGTGGCATCTGCCGTCCACCTGAGCCCTTTCCATTTCCAGCGCTTATTCAGCGACTGGGCAGGCACATCGCCCAAAAAATTCCTGCAGTACACCAGCGTGGAATATGCCAAAAGCCTGCTGAAGGAAAAACAGGCCACCCTGTTTGACGCGGCCTATGAAACCGGCCTGTCGGGAACCAGTCGCCTCCACGACCTTTTTATTACCATCGAGGGGATGACACCGGCGGAATACAAACAGGGTGGGAAAAACCTGGAAATCAATTACAGTTTCGCGGAGAGCCCCTTCGGGCCCGTCATCATCGCCTCCACGCCCAAGGGGATCTGCCATATGGAATTCATCGATGATGAGGCGCAAGGATTAAAAACCCTGGTGGAAAAATTTCCTTTGGCCAGTCTGTCGCGGAAACTCGATATGCTGCAGCAACATGCGCTCTTCATCTTCCAGAAAGACTGGAAAGGCCTACCGGAGATCAAACTGCACCTGAAAGGCACTGAATTCCAGCTCAAAGTTTGGGACGCCCTGCTGAAAATACCGGCCGGTCAAATTTCCACCTACGGGCGAATCGGTAAAGGGATCAACATGCCCTCCGCTTCCAGGGCCATCGGAACGGCCATCGGAGCCAATCCCGTTGCCTACCTCATCCCCTGTCACCGCGTGCTCCAGTCCACGGGCGATATCGGCGGTTACCACTGGGGACCGACACGCAAAGCCGCCATGATCGGCTGGGAAGCGGCCATCACTGCGGAATAAGCTCGCCACTATTTCTAAAACATACAATCATGAAAACATTTATCCTGATTCATGGTTCCTGGCACAGCGCCTGGAACTGGCACAAAATTGTCCCCTTGCTTGAGGAAGCGGGCCACCGAGCCCTCGCGATCGATTTGCCGGGCATGGGGCGGGACAAAACGCCCATCGGGCAGGTGCGCATGGACGATACGGTAGCAGCCATATGCAGGCTGATAGACAGCATCGAAGGGAAAGTGATCCTCGTTGGCCATAGCAAGAACGGGATCATGATCTCACAGGCGGCTGAATACCGTCCTGAAAAA
>JALOMP010000306.1 GCA_025455365.1 Chitinophagaceae bacterium
GGATTGCCAAACAGCGCCTGTGCGAGGAGTACCCGCACTTTGAGGTTGGAAGGAATATCCTTCATGAGGCTCGACTGGTATTGCTCAACCACGCCAAGGTCGCTCAGCAGGGTGGCGGCGTCGGACTCGGCAGTATACCCGCCCATTTCGCCGAATTCAGCTTCCAGTTCACCGGCACGGATACCGTCTTCCTCGGAGAAATCGGCCAGGGAGTAGATCTTTTCACGTTCCTGCATCACTTCCCACATCTGTTTGTGGCCCATGAGTACGGTGTTCAGGACGGTCTGCTCGTCGAACTCAAACTGGTTCTGTTTCAGCACGGCCATCCGCTCGCCCGGGGTGATTTCCACCGTGCCCTTATTGGGCTCGATTTCCCCGCTGAGGATCTTTAAAAAGGTGGATTTCCCGGCCCCGTTCGCCCCGATCACCCCGTAGCAGTTGCCCTTGATGAAGTTGAGGTTTACCTCGTCAAACAGTACCCGCTTCCCGTAAGCCAGGGTGATATTCCTTGCGCTGATCATGTATGCTGATTTGAGGGCGCAAAGGTACGAATTATTAGCCATAATTCGGGACGGTTAAACGAACCGTAATAGCCCCTCTTTCAGGTTATAATCGGCTACCAGAATGCAACAATCGTTCACCCGGGTGACACAAATCATTGTCCATCATGTTGTCGGCAGACAACCTATTGACGATTTACATCATTGTCCATTCCGTCGGGAAAGCAAGAAAGCAGCACCGGGGGTGCTGCTTTCGCTTTTGAATTCAGTTGTATACAATTGGGATGAATACACCCTGTCGGTCTACTCTCCGCCACGGAGGAAGAAATACCCCAGGCTGACGCCGAAGTAACGGTTCTTCCAATCGGAATCAGACACATTGGAAAGATTGGCAAGGCCAAGGGAATAATTGACTTTCACCATGAAGCCATTGTTCATGATATATGCCGCCATGAAATTGGCGCCATAGTCAAATTGCTTAAGTTCATCCTCTGCGCTGCCGAATTTGACATCTTCCGTTTGTTCCTCCGACTGCCCCAGGGCGCTGACTTTCACCTTGGATTTCCCGCTGAGGCCAAAGCCTGCATAGGGACCGGCGCCGATGATAAACCGGCCATTACCCGCTTCAATAGCGTAGGCAAGATTCACGGGAAGGTCGATATAGGAAAGATTGATGTCGGCCTCCGCATCGGCCGTTACGAGCTGGCCGAGAATATCAATGGAAACCGTACCATCGGCCTTCAGGCCTTTCTGCACATAATACAGTTCCGGGACGATACGAAGCCCGCTTTCGCCAATGGGAATATCAGCGATCAGTCCGCCGGAAAAACCAACGCGGTTTTTATAATTCAGGTTGATGCCACTGATGTCTGTAATATCATCGGTACTTGACTTGGCAAATGCGGCGCCGGCCTGGGCACCCAGGCTGATTTGCGCGTTGGTTGCGGAAGCAACCAGGAACAGGGCAACGGAGGGAAGGAGGAATTTCAGTTTCATGTACAAGAATTTTGGATTAATAATGTGCACGCAAAGGTAGCCCCTGAAGCGGGAAATCAAAAAAGGCGAAACCTATTCACGTGATTTTAACAAATCGCGGCAATTTGTTAACTTCCTATGCCCCCATATCTAAATAACCTAATATGATGAAGCGAACTTTTTGGCAGGTTCTTTTTTGCTCCCTCCTCACCCCGCAACTCTTCCTTTTCACCCACACTGCTTTCGCCCAGAAAAAACCGGCTGCTTCCGCCAGCAAACAATCGGTCATGGCATCCGTCGACAAGCAACAACCGATGCTCATCCGCATGAGCGATTCCATCTGGGCTTTTGCGGAAACAGCCCTGAAAGAGGGAAAGTCTTCTAAAATCCTGGCAGACTATGCAGAAGCCCAGGGTTTCCGGGTTGAACGCGGGGTAGCCGAAATGCCCACGGCCTTCATCGCCACTTACGGTTCCGGGCAACCGATTATCGGCATCCTGGGCGAATTCGATGCGCTGCCGGGCCTTTCCCAGCAGGCAACACCTGACAAATCACCCGTACTGGAAGGGGCGCCCGGTCATGGCTGCGGCCATAACCTGTTCGGCCCGGCAAGCCTTGGCGCGGCCACGGCCATCAAGGAACTCATGCAGCAGGGTAAGCTGAAGGGTACCATCCGCTTCTACGGTACACCCGCGGAGGAATCCATCGGCGGCAAGATTTATATGGCGAGGGCGGGCTTGTTCAACGACCTCGACATGTGCTTCGACTGGCACCCGGCGGATAAAAACGAGGCCGTCGTGCAAACCAGCAGGGCCCTGGTGGATTTCATCATCAAGTTCAAAGGCAAGGCGGCCCATGCGTCCTTCGATCCCTGGAACGGCGTGAGCGCAGTGGACGCCATGGAATTCTACACCCACGGCCTGAACTATTTCCGGGAGCACGTCAGGCCCAGCTCCCGCATTCATTATTTTATGCAAAAAGCGGGTGACGCGGTGAACATCGTACCGGACAACGCGCAGATCTGGACAAGGTTGCGAGACGTGAAAACGGAATACGTGGAAGATATGTACAAACGCGTCATGAAAATCGCCGAAGGCGCGGCGATGATGGCGGGTGCCACCTACACCGTGGAACTGATCTCCGGCATGCACGAGCTGATCATTAACCGGACGGGCGCCAAAGTCCTGCATGACAACATGACCCTGATCGGCCCCATCAGCTATACGGCGGAAGAAACCGCCTTCGCCCAAAAAATACAGGAAGCCACCGGTAAACCACAGGTAGGCATCGACGGTAGTATCCAGCCGCTGGCAGAAACCCTGGAAGATCCCCCCGGCGCATCGTCAGATGTGGGCGATGTGAGCTGGATCGTTCCGGAAATTTCACTCGGCGGGGTAACGGCCGGCAAGGGCGTTCCCTGGCATTCCTGGGCCGTGGTGGCCTGCGGCGGGATGTCCATCGGGCATAAAGGCATGGCATTTTCCGCCAAAGCCCTGGCCATGACCATGGTGGACGCATTTGAAAACGCAGCCTTCCGCGAAGCGGTCAAAAAGGAATTCCT
Source organism: Chitinophagaceae bacterium (assembly GCA_025455365.1). GTDB lineage: Bacteria > Bacteroidota > Bacteroidia > Chitinophagales > Chitinophagaceae > Pollutibacter. The sequence goes on from JALOMP010000306.1 coordinate 3,037, forward strand.
GGAAAGAAAAGGAAACAGGGTGTACAAGCCTTATATCCCGGATGGACCACCGCCGGTGAAGAAGTGAGATGTATGATTTTAGAAGTTAGAAGTAAAAACCATCCATTACTTCTAACTTCTAAAATCCAAAATCTTACTTCTCATCCCCTTTGTCCAAACAATAGGCTCCCTATCCGCACCATATTGCTCCCTTCTTCCATGGCGATGGCATAATCGCCGCTCATACCCATCGAGAGGGTACTAAAACTATCATCGTGGTAGAAGCATTTCTCTTTCACCTCATCGAATAGGGATTTCAGGCTTCGGAATTCCTGGCGGACTTTTTCCTGGTCTTCGGTGAAGGATGCCATGCCCATGAGTCCGCAGACCTGTACATGGTCGAGTTCATTTTCAACAACGGGATCCTGCAGGATGGCGAAAAGCTCTTCCCGGTTTAGACCGAATTTGGTTTCTTCCCGGGCGATATGAACCTGCATGAGGCAATTTATGCGGCGCTTACAGGCAGCCCCTTGCCTGTTAATGGTCTGCAACAGTTTCATGCTGTCCACCCCGTGGATGAGGTGTACAAACGGAGCGATGTATTTGACTTTATTGGATTGCAGGTGCCCGATGAAATGCCAGCGGATATCGCCGGGTAATTGCTGCTGTTTATCCACCAGCTCCTGCACATAGTTCTCCCCGAAAT
>JALOMP010000307.1 GCA_025455365.1 Chitinophagaceae bacterium
ATCGCTACTGCCTGCATGTCGCTCCTCCTCTGGCTTCGGTACCGGGGATACCTGTCAACACTTCCGCTTTCCCGGGTGAAATTCCTGCTTCCGGGTTTCGTAGGCTTCCTGGTGATCATCACCGGTCACCTGGGGGGCAGTCTTACGCATGGTGAGGACTACCTGCTTGAATCAGCCCCCGTGTTCATTCAAAAAATGGCGGGCTATGGGGATCAGGAAATGATCGCCCCTGATATTGAAGATGTTCAGCAGGCCGACGCCTATCAAGACATTGCGGCGGTGATTTTCCGGCAAAAATGCGGGTCCTGTCACGGCCCCAACAAACAAAAGGGCGGCCTAAGACTCGATGCACCGGAATGGATTGTAAAGGGTGGAAAAAACGGGAAAGTTCTGGTAAGCGGAAGTCCCGGAGAAAGCGAATTGATGAAACGTTTGCTACTACCCACGGAGGACGACGACCATATGCCTCCCAGGGAAAAGAAACAGCTTAGCGCCGAAGAAATCGCCTATCTCCACTGGTGGATCAGCCAGGGAGGCGACTTCCAAAAAAAAGTCAGTGAGCTGTCTCAAGCAGACAGCATGAAACGCATGCTGAAGACTTTCGAGAGAGGGGGCAAACAGCGCGAATCATCCGTTCCTGCTGACCTCCCCCCCGAACCTGAACAACCTGCGGATCTTTCTTTGGTGGACAGCCTGGAAAAATTGGGTCTGTTGATCCTGCCACTGGCGGAGTCCAGTGGAAACCTGGAGATAAGCTTCATCAACTGCACCTTGCCCCCGGATAGTATTTTACCATTGCTTGAGCCATTATCCCTGCAGGTTGTCAGCCTGGACCTCAGCGGGAAAAAAGCCACGGATGCGGGTATGACTGCCATCGGAAAATTATTCCGGCTCAGAAAACTCAATATAGCACAGGCTTCCATTACAGACCAGGGACTACCCGCCCTTTCCGCTCTACAGGACCTTCGGTACCTGAACCTCTCCCGAACGCAGGTTACCGCCGGAGGACTGGCGAAGCTGGTGAACCTAAAGAAACTACAGTCCCTCTACCTGTTCGGCACCCACGTCAGTCGGGCCGACTGGGCCGCGCTAAAAGTTCAATTCCCGGGCGTAAACCTGGACAGTGGCGGTTACCGATTGCCGTTGCTGCCATCAGATACTTCGCTCGTCACGGAAAAGAAAAAATAAAATAAGTCACTGCTTTAGAGCATCCCCCAGGACCTGGTACGCCCGTAACAACGCCAGCTGGTTACCCGCCCTTACCAGGTTGTGGTTTTCATATGACCGCCCGTAGTATATGTCGTTATCCAGGTAGTCCGTGAGGAAGCGCAGGGCCTGCATATAGATGAGGAATTCTCCCGCGAAGAAGAAATGCCGTTTTTCGCCCAGGGTCATTTGCCCGCCCATTTCTTCAAGGTACCCTTCCCGTATGGCACGATAGAAATCCGGGCGAACCTCCAGCTTTGAGAAATCCTTTTCTTCCTCACTGGCGGGGGATAAATAGGTGCGCATCATATCGCCCACATCGCTGATAAAATGCCCCGGCATGACGGTATCCAGGTCGATTACACAAATTCCTTTACCCTGGGCATCAAAAAGTACATTGCTGATCTTGGTATCATGATGCGTGACACGCAGGTGGAAATCCGGGTCCTGCCTGATTTTCGCGTAGGTTTCAACGATGCGGTAATGTTCCCTGGCAGACTGTATCAGGCCCGACGCCTCGCGAATTCTTTCCTTGTTTCCTTCCACAGCGGACCGGGTAAATTGTTTCCAACGGAAAGGCAGATCGTGAAATCCCGGAATGGTAAACCGCAGCATTTCAATGGCCAGGTCCTTGAAATTTGCGGTAAAGCGACCAAACTGCCTGGCGGCCTCATAAGCCTGATCCGGTGAATCGCAGCGGTCATATGCCTGTGAACCCTGCACATAAGAAGTAAGCCGGTAATATCGCCCGTCCATCGAGGCCATCGGTTCGCCGTCCCTGGCGGGCAGCGGTACCGGCAGCAGGTAATCGGGATGGTGCTCGATGCGATAGCGTTCCAGGATGTGCAGGTTGTGGGCGATATCACCGGGCTTCGTGAAAACCCCGGTGTTCAATTCCTGCAGGATGTAAGCAGCTTCACCGAAACCATTTATGACCGCATAGGTATGGTGTATCAGTCCGTTACCGATCGGCTTAAGACTGTAGGCGGAAGGATTCAGGTTATATGCCTCGAGAACAGCATTCATCCGATACGTATTTTCAAGAACAGGTGACTCCCCATTACTAGTACAGCAGCCTCACTTTGATCGTTTCCTTAACCTGTTTCAGCAGTTGGGAAGCATGGGATGAAAGCTTTTTGTCTACATCCAGCACCACATATCCAATCTCTTCATTCGTCTTCAGGTACTGGGCCAGGATATTGATCTTGTGCTTCGATAGCTGGGTGTTGATTTCTGAAAGCACGCCGGGCACATTGTTATGAATGTGCAGGATCCGGTGAGTTCCTTCCTGCGGGGGCAGGCTGAGTTCCGGCACCGTGTGCGAACCGGTTGTCATGCCCATTTCCAGGCATTGAAGCAGCTTCTGCGCAACATCCTCGCCGATGTTTTGCTGGGCCTCTTCGGTTGATCCGCCTATATGAGGCGTCAGCAGCACGTTGGGCAGGTCCTGCATGGGCGATTGAAACCGGTCGCCATTCTTTTCCGGTTCCCAGGGAAAAACGTCGATCCCCGCCCCGGACACCACGCCATCCAGGATGGCCTGCCTCAGCGCATCCAGGTCAACCACTTCGCCGCGGGCATAGTTCAGCAAGATGGATCCTTTCTTAAAATTCTTCAGGACCGCCTTGTTGATCATGTTTTTTGTCTGCGCCGTTTCCGGGACATGCAGGGTAATGATATCCGACTGCGCTACCAGGTCTTTGAGTGATTTCCGGGGCTCGGCATTCCCCAGCGGCATCCGTGTGGCAATATCATAATAGATCACTTTCATGCCGATGGCTTCTGCAAGTATGCTTACCTGTGAGCCAATGTTTCCGTACCCTATGATGCCCAGGGTCTTTCCCCGGAGTTCATAGCTGCCCTTCGCCTCTTTCATCCAGATTCCTTCGTGCGCTTTCTTGTTCTTGTCCGGGATACGACGTATCAGCATAACCGATGCGCCAATCACGAGTTCCGCCACGGAACGGGTATTGCTGTAGGGGGCATTAAAAACGGTGACGCCGTGATGGGTTGCGGCTTTGAGGTTTACCTGGTTTACACCAATGCAAAAACAGCCGATGGCCTGCAATTTTGGCGCGTTTTCAAGCACTTTCTGGGTAACCTGCGTCTTTGAACGGATCCCCAGTATATGTACATGCTTGATTTCCGAGATCAACTCTTCCTCGCTCATCGCACCATGCAGTTTTCGGATATCCGTATAGCCAGCCTCACGGAAATGCCTAACGGCAGTTTCACTGATGTTCTCAAGCAACAGAACCCTGATTTTTTCCTTCGGATAGCTCGTATTTTTCTTATCGCTCATAGGAATTTTACGTAGTTTTGCAACGAAAGTAATAACTTTATTTTTCCCCCGTTTATAAGGGACCATATCCTAGACATGACAAAACTCCTCCGATACGCCATATTGGTCGTGTTTATCAGTGGTTGTTACGCAACCACCGATAAGTATATTCTCCCCAAGAAACCAGCGGATACA
>JALOMP010000308.1 GCA_025455365.1 Chitinophagaceae bacterium
TGCGCGGAGAAGAACCGGTCTGCGATCATGCCCACGAAGAAAGGGGAGATGATGGTAGCGATGGCCATGGCGCTATAGGCTGCGCCCACCTGTACCCCTGTTGCTCCAAGCACCTTATCCAGGTAGGTGCCCATCGTCACGTACCAGCTGCCCCAGATAAAAAACTCGAGGAACATCATTACACTCAATCGTGTTCTTGTCATTGCGTTCATATGCGATCGTTGGTTGGAGGAGGAAATTAATCAAAATTCCTGATTGGTTGACCGGCGACAAACATGACCCACGAACTATGAACCATGAACCTTCCTATAATACCCGCAGATCTCCTTCAGCCCGCAAGCGGCGCATTTCGGGTTCCGGGCGGTGCAGGTGTAGCGGCCATGCAGGATCAGCCAGTGGTGTGCTTTATGAACCAGGTGGGTGGGGATATGGCGTATAAGTTGTTTCTCCGCCTGCAGGGGATTTTTCGCCCCCCGGGTAAGGCCAAGCCGTGCAGACACCCTGAAAACATGCGTGTCCACGGCCATGTTTGGCTGGCGGTCGATCACCGAGGTAACAACATTGGCTGTTTTTCGCCCTACACCAGGGAGTTTCACCAGTTCTTCCACGGTCATGGGTACCTGCCCGTTGTATTCGGACACCAGCATGTTGGCCATGCCTATGAGGTGACGGGCCTTGTTATTGGGATAGGAAACAGATCGGATAAGGCTGAACAGTTCATCAACCTGCGCCTGGGCGAGTGCTGCAGGCGTAGGATAGCGTTCAAAAAGTGCCGGGGTAGTTTGGTTTACCCTTTTGTCTGTGCATTGCGCAGACAGGATAACGGCTACCAGGAGCTGGTAAGGGGAATCGTAGATGAGTTCCGTTTCCGCATCAGGAATATGGGTGGCGAAGTAATTGAGCGTGATCGTGTACCGTTCTGACAGCTTCATAAATAAAACTTCGTGAAGCTACATCAAACGGCCATAGCTTGCTCAATGTTCCACCGGGCGGGTGGCTTCTGCGTACTCCATGATCGATTGAATGGACTGGGGCCTGGGGGAATAATGCAGGGTGTCCAGGTGAGACTGGGCCTGTTTGAAAATTTCAAATTCTTCCCGGAGATTCCAGTCGTTATCCATCGCCTGGATAAGCGCAGACCTTTCTTCGGCATTCACCTCGTTGTACAATAAGCGTATCATGTCTTCAGGCGTAAAATTGTTCATAATGAGAAATTACCGGTGACTGAAATTTTCAGCCGGCTAGCCTGGAATTCGAAAGGATAAGAGGATGTGGGCTTTCAGAGGGGGGTAGATGAAGTGTCCGATCGGCACTTTCAATATATCAAACGAGTTGAAGGATAGAATATTGCGGGGAGTATAAATATTTTTTTTGAGGCTTTTCAGGGCTTTTGGGCGATCACAAAAACCTCTTCATTATCTTTTTTCATCATATATTTTTCCCGGGCGATCTTTTCAAGGGCCGCGGGGTTGATGCGGATGTTTTCCACTTCTTTCCGGGTGGTTTCAATTTGATCGCGGTAGTAGGCCTTGGAAGCTTTGAGTCCCGATAGTTCGTGGGTCCTGGCGAGCTGGGTGAAGAGGTCGTTGTGGTCGAAAAACAGCATCCAGGTCAGGAAAAAGGCCAAGGCGAGGAAATATTTGTTCCGGAGCCAGGCCGGGAGGCGTTGGAGGATCGACATAGACATTGGGTTCCTGGAATAAAGATAAAGGAATTTTTATTCCGGGAACCCAATGGCTTTATAAGACTATGGCTTGCTGGGGATTACTTCTTTGTCGGAACCGAGTTTCAGGCCTTTGGATGAGCCGTTGATCAGCATGACTTTGCCGGGACCTCCTGCATTTTGCGTATCCCAGATGACGCCGGCCATGACATCGGCATATCCATCGCCGTTAATATCGCCGGCGGTGGCCACCGATTGGCCTACCATGGCCTGGGGGTTGTTCTGGACGGCGATCAGGGTAACCTGGTTGGTCATTCCTTTTGCGGAACCGGCAAAGACATAGGCCAGGCCTTTGGCGTTCTGTGCATTGGAGCCAAAGGATCCGACAATGATTTCACCGAAGCCATCGCCGTTGATATCACCGGCCGGTGCTACGGCGATGCCCATGTTACCGTCCATGATATTCCCGGTATAGGTCCAGTCTGGATAGATGCTCATTCCGCCGGAAGCGCCCATATACACATAAATTTTTCCCACGTTGCTTTGACCTTCATCAAAACGGTTGGCGCCAATGAGGATATCAGAGAAAGAGTCCCCGTTGATATCCCCGGCAAATGCCACGGAATGGCCCATATTGGCGTCTGCCTGGTTGCTTTCGCCGGTCCAGGCTGGTGACTGGGTAAGGCCCATATTTGATCCGAGGTACAGGAAAGCCCTGCCTTCGTTGTTCTGACCATTGTCAAAGTTAGGCGCGCCCACCAGGACATCGGCGTAGCCGTCCTTGTTTACGTCGCCGGCGATCGCCACTGATTTTCCGAAGTTGGCGCCTACCTGGTTGCTTTCGGCTGACCAGACGGCTGTTTTGGCAAGCCCGTTTTCACTGCCGAGGTATACAAACACTTTGCCTTCGTTGGTTTCACCGCCATCGTAAAAATGTGCGCCAACAACCACATCGCTGTATCCATCCTTGTTAACATCGCCTCCGCCGGAAACGGAAGTGCCGAAGAATGCGTTTGCCTGCTGTCCTTCCGCGATCCAGGAGGGTTGCTTGGGAAGTCCGCTGGGTGATCCGTAATACACGAATACGGCACCTTCATTCTCCTCTCCATTGGAATACCGGGGAGCGCCTACGATAATGTCCGCGAAACCGTCTCCGTTCACGTCACCGGCGTTGGCAACCGCTTCGCCGAAATTGGAAGCGTCCTGGCTGCTGGTTCCGGACCAGACAGGAGCAGGCGTAATACCGCTTCCTGTGCCATAATACAGGAATACCTTGCCGTCTCTGCTGACACCGAATTCAGACGTGAATGCGCTCATGAGAATGTCCGCATACCCGTCACCGTTAACATCGCCGGCCGGTGATACGTAATAGCTGTAATTACCTGCGAAATATCCGCTGCCATGGCGGAAGGAAGATGCAAAAACCAGGGTTAATAAAAAGAATACTGCCCTGGCGTAGAGGGAGGTTAATAAAGTCCTCATAGCCCGTTCTTTTAAATGGTTTAATAAGGTACGCTGTGGTTTCTAGGGCTTTACTGGAGTGTCGAGAGGGAAATTCGGATAGGATAGGAAACTTAAAGGTAGTAAGGCGCTTTGATATTTGAAAGCCCCCCTTGTTGGGAAGCCCTCCTGAAATGCAGGTGTGTCGGTAATTTTCAGCGCTTTATGCCAAAGAAAATCCCCGGAAATTTTTTCCGGGGATGATCATTTAGATATCAAAAAAGGTTATTTGCTAAAACGGATCCGCCCTTTGGGGTAGAAGGCGTCCTTCCCCAGCAGTTCCTCGATGCGCAGCAACTGGTTGTATTTCGCCATCCTGTCTGTACGGGAAGCGGAACCGGTTTTTATCTGCCCGCAGTTCAGTGCAACGGCCAGGTCGGCAATCGTGGTATCTTCCGTTTCACCGCTGCGATGGCTCATGATGGTGGTGTAACCGTTCTGCTGGGCGAGGTGCACGGCATTGATGGTTTCGGTGACGGTGCCGATCTGGTTTACCTTGATCAGGATACTGTTGC
>JALOMP010000309.1 GCA_025455365.1 Chitinophagaceae bacterium
TTTACTCAATAAGCCTGCTTTGACCAGGTATCCACGTTAAATTTCCGGCTGGACAGACTTCCCTTTCCATTAAATTAGTAAGGTGATAAGATCCCTCATCAAACAGCTTGTCTTCCTGCTGCTACCAATAGCCGCCATCGCCCAGCTGCCGGATTATCACCTGCAAATTTTCGATTATTCAATCGGGCTAAGACCTGGCAACTATGTTTCCCTGGCCCGGGACACCCGGGGTTTTGTGTGGATCCTGTATCCACGCAGCATCCAGCGTTTCGATGGCAAAAGAATAGTGGAATTCCCACTCAAGGGTTTTTTCCAGCATCTCCATGCAGACAGCCTGGGCAGGATTTGGGCCAGCGCCTCAGACAAGGTGGTTCGCTATGCGGATGATACCCGGGGATTTGTGCAGGTACCCGTCGCACTTTCAGACAGCACGCATGCATTGGGACCCGTTTTCAGCCTGGACAGCGGAAGGGTCTGCCTTTATAGTGCGGAAGGATTGCATGCGCTGGATACCAAGGAACCCCGGTTCGGTAAAGCGATACGGCTGCAAAATGACCAGCCTGTCGGTGCCACCGACCTTTTCGGGACATACGGCAAGAGCATTTTCTTCAGGTCCGGCAGGTATGTGTATGTACACAACCTCGGTAATGGACAGGTTATGAAGCTGCCTAATAAGAACGGCTTCCGGCTTTTTCCCCTTTCGGAACATGAAATATTGCTGAGTACATGGGAAAATGAAACCTACCGATATACATTCGACAAGGATACCATCACATCCCTGGCACTACCGAAGAACTACCAGCCAACATCCGGTAAAACGCTGAGCATCCGGAGCATCGCTGAATACCAACCCGGCCAGTTCATGATAGCGGCAAGGGAAGGTTTTTATCATTACGAACCGGATGGGAACCGGTTTCGGGGCATTCAGTTGTTCCGGGACGGATATCCCATCATTGCCAATGATTATTGCCAGCAGATTCATCTAGACAGTGAACGAAATGTCTGGCTGCTGACCATCGCAGGGCTGGCCCGCTTCCCGTTGTCACAGGAAGCACTGGGACTTCTGCGGATACCACAGCCAGCCAACCAGCCCCAGGGATCGGTGAACAATGTGCGGCAGATAACCGAAGACAGGGAAGGCAACCTGTGGATGGCCACCGGTAACGGTTTCGTACAATGGAGAAAAAAAGACGGACGGTGGATCCATTATTCCGCGGAATCCGGTGCTACAGACCGGCTCGCGCACCCGTCGATTCGTGGTATCGCTTACGATGGACGAAACATCATCCTGGGGCCAACCAATTTTGGCGCATGGATTTTCCATCCCGGACGGGGTACCTTTCAGCGACCCACCTATAAGGCTGATTCTGTCCGCACCTACAGTGAAAGGGATTTCTTTGACGATATCACCCCTCTCCGAAACGGAAACTTTCTCCTGCTGGGCAGGGACGCCCTTTACGTCATGGAAGGCAAGAACTACCGTTTATCCATACTCGACGTTCCGGCGTCCCGCAGCAATACCAACCGGGCATTTGAACGTACAGACGGGCTGGTATGGGTGGCAACGCTGAAAGGCCTTCACCTGCTGGACAGTTCCCTGCATCACCTTGCCCATGAAATGCCTGAAGGCAAGGACCCTTCCGTTTGGACGGGATTTCTGCGCCGGAACGGTAACATCCTGTTTCCTGCGGCAGAAGGCCTGTACGAGGGATCCTGGGATGGGCGCAGGATCCAAATCCGGAAAGTTTCTGCTCTCTTTGAAGGCAGCTTCCTGAATAGTGTATACGAGGATGATCATGGCATGATCTGGGCCAGTTCCGAAAAAGGGCTTTATCGGTTCAACCCCGTCACCAGGGAATTAAACCTCTTCGACTATTCAGACAATATCCAGGGATATGGGTTCAATGGCAACGGGCCTTTCCGGAGTGCCGAAGGGATCGTATTCTGGGGTGGACAAAACGGGATGAACTACATGCGCCCCGAAAATTTCGAACCCGCAGCCAGCAGGCTTCGCGTGTTTATCCAGAACGTGCGGATAGGGGAAAAGGACAGCCTGTTGTCTGACCTTGCGGAAGAGGCCGAACTCCCCTACGAGAATCGTTCATTGGAAGTGGAACTGCTCGCACCCTTCTATAACAACCCGGATAAGGTAAAGTACCGGTACCGTATTGACGGCCTGGATGAGGAATGGAAACAACTTGGCAATAATAACAGGCTTCGGCTTACTTCGCTTCCATCCGGTCGATACCAATTGCAGGTACAGGCTACCGTGGACAATGTGAACTGGACACCTGCGGCGCAGTCATTTTCCTTCCGTGTGACGGAACCTTTCTGGCTCAGGACCTGGTTCCTGGCGCTGATGGCGGCCCTTGTGGCAGTTGTTGCCTGGGCTTTCATTGAAAATCAAAACAGGAAGCAGGCGCGCAAACAGGAAGCCGAAAGACTCCTGATGGAAACCCGCCAGAAAATAGCGGATGCGGAGATGCAGGCCCTTCGCGCGCAAATGAATCCCCATTTCATCTTCAATTGCCTGAACTCCATCAACCGATACATTGTGAAGAGCGACCAGGCCACCGCTTCACGCTACCTGACACGTTTCGCAAAACTGATCCGGCTGATCCTTGACAATTCAAACAGCAGCACCGTCAGCCTCAGCAACGAACTGGAAGCGCTGAAACTGTACGTGGAGATGGAAAGCATCCGGTTCGACAAACAGTTCACCTGGGAAATCAGCGTGGATGAAGGTGTACAACCAGACAGCATCCACCTGCCACCGCTGATCATCCAGCCATACGTGGAGAATGCCATCTGGCATGGCCTGCTGCATAAAGAGACCGCCGGGCATCTCCGTGTACATGTTTGCTGCGGAACCGACAGGCTCCTGGAAGTGATCATCGAAGACAATGGCGTGGGCAGGGAAGCCGCCCGCACACTCCGAAGCAAAACCGCGTCTGGAAACAAATCACTGGGGATGAAACTCACGGAGGAGAGACTCGGCCTGCTGAACCGCAAGATGGAACTCCATGCTACCGTGGAGGTGGAGGACCTTTATCTGCCGGACGGATCGTCGCGCGGCACCAGGGTTTCCCTGAGAATCCCGCTTGAACAGGAATAAAACGATGCATATGATTAAAGCCGTTTTGATAGACGATGAAAAAAATGCCCTCGAAATGATGGAATGGCTGCTCAGGACCTATGCGCCTGAAGTGGTTGTCCAGGCGGTATGTTCCAGCGCGCAGCAAGGCATGCAGGCCATCGTCTCGCACCAGCCCGATGTTGTTTTCCTGGATATTGAAATGCCCAAGATGAACGGTTTTGAGATGCTGGAACAAATCGGGAAATTCAATTTTGATGTGGTGTTCTGTACGGCATACGACCAGTTTGCCATCAAGGCCTTCCGGTACAGCGCGCTGAACTACCTGTTGAAACCCGTGGATCCTGACGACCTGAAAGAGACCATACAACGAATACACGAAAGAAAGCACCTGCCAACCTCCGATCAAATCACCATGCTGTTGCAACATATGCAGCAACAGGGCCGTTCAACACCGCCACGCATCGCGCTGACTACGAACGATGGGCTTGTCTTTGTTCCCACGGCGGAGATTCTTTACTGCGAAGCGGAGAGCAATTACACGCAGGTGGTTCTTGAAGGAGGAAAAAAAATCCTGGTTTCC
>JALOMP010000310.1 GCA_025455365.1 Chitinophagaceae bacterium
AAGATTTCACACAATTTAAGGAAGAGCGGGATTGGCTCAAGGATTTTTCAAAAACCGTTTGGGTGGAAACGTACTCAACGTTGAAGACCCCCGGGGTGACGCAGGAAACAGGCGTTTGAAATTCGCCGTGAATCAGCCGGGCGCCGGTCTGTAAGGATTTTCCCTATCAACCGATACTCTTGATTTCTGCAAGGAGATCCTGCAGGGCCTTTTTTGCATCCCCAAATAGCATGGATGTACGGGGCTGGAAGAAGAGCTGGTTTTCGATGCCGGCGTAGCCAGGCTTCATGCTTCGTTTGTTGACGATCACGGTTTTGGCTTCCTCCACTTCCAGGATAGGCATGCCAAAAATCGGGGATGCCGGATCGTTTTTCGCCGCAGGGTTCACCACGTCATTTGCACCCAGCACCAGGACTACATCCGTACTTTTGAATTCATCGTTGGCCTGCTCCATTTCAAGGAGTTTTTCGTAACTGACATCGGCCTCGGCGAGCAACACGTTCATGTGGCCGGGCATCCTGCCCGCCACGGGATGGATCGCGTATTTCACATCAACGCCTTTTGCCTCCAGTACTTTCTCCAGTTCGTGGCATACGTGTTGCGCCTGTGCCACAGCCAGTCCGTAGCCCGGGACAATCATCACCTTGTTGGCATAAGACATCACGGTGGCCGCGTCACTCAGGGAAATTTCCTTGTACGTACCTCCGCTCGCGGCAGCAGCCGCGCCGCCGCCCGCAGCCGATCCGCCAAAGGAACCGAGTAAGACATTCATGAGCGACCGGTTCATGGCCTTGCACATGAGGATGGTGAGCAAGGTACCCGCCGCGCCAACCAGGATACCCCCGGTGAGCATGACTTTATTATCGTACAGGAAACCGCCGCAGGCGGCAGCCACCCCAGTGAAGGAGTTCAACAGGGAAATCACCACGGGCATGTCCGCCCCGCCGATGGGCATGACGAAGAAAATGCCATACACTAGCGACAGTACAACGATCGCATAGAAAAAAGGAACCGTTTGCGCGGGCGAAGCAATCAGCAAATACGCAGCCAGCCCGAAGATGAGGAGAATGAGTAAATTATTTACCAGGTGCTGCCCTTTAAAGGAAATGTCCTTAATGCGACCATTCAGCTTGCCCCAGGCGATCATGCTGCCGGCAAAAGAAATGGAACCGATAATCAGCCCGAGCAGGATAATCAGCAGGGTGGTTTTGTCGAGTACGGCGAAGAATTCCGGTCCGCCGCCGGCAGCCAAGTGTGCGCCATATCCCTTCACCAGGTGGTTGAACTCCACGATAGAAATCAATGCAGCACAGGCGCCGCCCATACCATTGAACAGGCTCACCATCTCCGGCATGGCCGTCATCTTCACCTTCTTCGCAGCCAGGGTTCCGATTACACCACCAATCAACAACCCTGCAAAAATCCACGCATAGTTATGAAGCCCGTTGCCCTCCGAATCCTTGTATAAAAAGATTGTACCCAGGATGGCGATGGTCATACCCGCTGCCGCCAGCAGGTTTCCCTTGCGTGCACTGGCCGGATGCGACAGCATTTTCAGCCCTACGATGAAGGTAACGGATGCAATCAGGTAACAAAGCGTCAGGATATTCAATTCCATATGTCTGTGCTTTCGGCGGCAGGTGATACGTCGCCGGAATTATTTTTTCTTTTTGAACATTTCCAGCATGCGGTCGGTCACCACAAATCCCCCCACCACATTCAGCGTACCCAGCACCACCGCAAGAAATCCCAGGATAATGGCCAGGTAGTTGCCATCTTCGGCCTGTCCCATGACGATGATCGCGCCGATAATCACCACCCCATGGATGGCATTAGCACCGCTCATCAGGGGGGTATGCAATACACTGGGCACCCTTCCGATCACTTCAATCCCCACAAAAATCATGAGGATGACGATGTAGATCATTTGCTGGTGCGTCTGAATCCATTCTAGCATAGTTGACAATTGACGGTTGACAGTTGACGGTTATTTGCTTTGTACGCACGGTTTCATTTCAGGTATCTACTACGCACGATCCATACGGGTCGATGCCTATTCAGCCCCGGGGGCATAGCCATACACCAATGTTCCCTTAACCAGATCATCCTCCATATTGATCGCCAGTTTCCCTTCCTTGTCCACAATCAACTGCAGGGCGTATTGCCGCCGGTGGAAGCGGCCAGGTCAATAATCACCGAACCGTTGCGCATGGTGTCGAGCATGGCTTCGGTAACCAGGATGGGGGCTTTTTTCCCCGGAATCTGGGCGGTGGTAATCACGATATCCGACTTCGCGATACTTTCGGCTATACGTTGCTGTTGTTTCTGGCGGTATTCATCCGTTTGCTCCACGGCATAGCCGCCCGCTTTGGACGCATCGGCGGCACCCTCCACTTCAATAAACTTCGCACCCAGGCTCATGACTTCCTCTTTAACGGCCGGGCGGGTATCAAACACTTCAACCACGGCACCCAGGCGCCTCGCCGTGGCAATGGCCTGCAGTCCAGCTACACCTGCGCCCAGGATCAGGACTTTCGCGGGCGGGATACTGCCGGCGGCGGTCATGAACATCGGGAAATAACGCCCATAGGTATGTGCGGCCAGCAACACGGCCTTGTAACCGGCAATATTCGCCTGGCTGCTCAGGATATCCATGCTTTGCGCACGGGTAGTGCGGGGAAGAAGTTCCATGCTGAAAACATGCAAACCGGCTTCTTTCCAGCTTGCCACCAGGCTTTCGTTCTGGCGGGCCTGGTACATGCCAATCAGCACGGAGCCCCGGGCGGGGGTATCCACGGGAGGATGAATGGAAAGGATGATTTGCGCCCCTTCCAGGATTTCACTGCGGGACTTGATTAAAGCCCCTGACTGCTGATAGCTTTCGTCGCTTTGCCATGCCAGTTCTCCGGCACCGCGCTCTACCCATACTTCCCAACCCTTTTTCACCATCGCTGCGGCGGTTTCTGCCACCAGGGACACACGGGTTTCGGGTACAGGTTCTTTGAGTACGCCAATAATCATGAAGGTTCAATCTGGGTTAGGGCGCAAGATAGCTATTTTTGCGCTTAAGGCGGAACGGATCAGTCGGGGCCTGGCTTCTATACCTTTCGCTGCCAGGCAGGAATTACCAACACCATGGATGGCAGGTACTTGCGGTGCCCCCAACTGTCAACCGACAACCGTCAACCGAATCAGTACCTGATCACAAAATGCTGCTTCTCGAGGAAGGATTTGCGAAACAGCACTATGCCCACAAAAAAAAGGTCGATCGTGCACCGCACTTCGGGGTGCAGTTTGATCTGTTCCCAGGCCGATTCCATGTCGCGGCTCCAGTGGATATCATCGAAAATAAAAATACTGTCGTCGCCTGCCGTCTCAAGGCATTGCCGGAAATAGCGGATCGTGGGTTCCTCCCGATGATTTCCGTCTACAAACACCAGGTCAGGTGAAGGCATTTGACCAAGGGCGATCGCAAGGGTATCGTCAAAATTACCTTCAAGCACCCGCACCTTATCCAGCTCCAGGGACGCGAGACCAACCCTTGCCCGGCTGGCCACAGCCTTTGCTCCTTCCAACGTTATCACCTTTTCCACGGATGGTGGAGCAGCGAGGTACGCGGTGCTGATGCCGAGGGATGTGCCTAATTCCAGGACCTTCCTGCAACGATAATAGGAAGAGATGCGGTACAACAAGCGGCCCAGTTTCGGCGACTTTGCGGCACGCCGGGCGATATCACAAATCCTCTTTTCCGTTCGATCCCCGAAGGCGGATCCGGCACCGAAATCCTCCACGCGTATTACCCTTCGGTCTGCGAGAAGCTCCTTTCGGTAGCCTTCAATCCTGTCAAATGTGTGGAGCCATGACCGGTCGTTCAGGACGCTGGTTACAAAATCAAAGACAAAGGGCGAATGAATACCATGTCCCCTGCCATTGGATGCCCGCAGGAGGTATCGTACATATTTGAGGGAAAGTTCAAGAGGGTTGTACAAAGGTGTCTGACTTAGGAGAAGGTATTTGAATTCGGATGTTTATATGCCCTTGTCGCACAACTGACAAACTTCCATATGCGCCTGGGTAAATGATTCAACGCTCCCAGATTTCAAAGCTATACGCGTATGCATGTTTCTCGTCGGCTGGAAAATCCAGTTTTGATTTCAGCGTCCATTCTTTTTCATGAAAATCGCGGAAGAATACTTCCGCATCCGGGAAGCGGGTATGCACCCGCGTAAGGTAAATCCTGTCCGCCAGTGGCATGGCCTGCGCGTAAATCTCCCCTCCCCCCGCAATAAAAACTTCCTTGCAGTTTGTTTCCTTCGCCTTTACGATCGCCTCATCCAGCGTATTCACCACCCATACCGATGGGTTGTTGGCGCTGAATTCTTTTGAACGGGTAACTACAATATTAAAGCGGCCGGGAAGGGGTTCGCCCGCGATGGATTCGTAGGTCTTCCGGCCCATGATCACCGGCATGGCCCAGGTGGTATTCTTGAAAAATTTAAGATCGTTCGGCAGGTGCCAGAGCAGGCCGTTATTCCTGCCGATGGCAAAATCTTCCGCGGCGGCAACAATCATGGAAACAATCATAGATCATGGTTTAAACCGCAACCGGTGCTTTAATGGCCGGATGGCACTGGTAATTTTCAAGCGTGAAATCGGAAAACTGGAAATTGAAAATGTCTTTGACCTCCGGGTTCAGTTTCATGGAGGGCAATGGAAAGGGTTTACGCGCGAGTTGTATCCTTGCCTGTTCCTCATGGTTGCTATACAGATGCACATCGCCAAAGGTATGTACGAAATCACCGGGCTCCAGGTTACAAACCTGCGCCACCATCAGGGTGAGCAATGCGTAGGAGGCGATATTGAACGGGACACCCAGGAATACATCGGCAGAGCGCTGGTAGAGCTGGCAGGACAATTTTCCATTCGCCACATAAAACTGGAAAAGCGTATGGCAGGGCATCAGGGCCATTTTTGGCAGGTCGGCCACATTCCACGCGCTGACGATCAGTCGCCGGCTATCCGGATTCTTTCTGATCTGATCAATGAGGTCCTTCACCTGGTCGATTACCTGCCCGTCTGCCCCCGCCCAGGAACGCCACTGCTTGCCGTACACCGGTCCGAGTTCACCATTGGCATCGGCCCATTCGTCCCATATGCTCACCCCGTTTTCTTTCAGGTATTGAATATTGGTCTCCCCTTTCAGGAACCAGAGCAACTCATGGATGATGCTGCGCAGGTGCAATTTCTTGGTGGTTACCAGTGGAAATCCCGCCGACAAATCAAACCGCATCTGGTAGCCGAAGACGCTGGTAGTGCCCGTGCCCGTGCGGTCGTTTTTAAAGGTGCCGTGATCAATGATATGCTGCAGTAAATCCAGGTAGGCTTGCATGGGTGCAAGGTACGGATTATGGCCATGAAGGGCTGCCCGTTTGCCGCTCCGTTCGGGGCCGTTGGGGATAAACCGTGGATTTTAAGCAGGCCCAGCAGGAAAATCGCCCTTTTGTCATCTATTCTATCGTCCGGGCCCCGGGATTTCCCGGCCCCGGTCAACTGGAACGGTTATTTTACGTTAATTAGTTTCGCGTAAACACAAACACTGCATGACAAATATGAAAAGACTCTCCCTGGCCGTAACCTTTGCAATGGCCGCCACCGCACTCTTCAGCCAGACTAAGCTGGTGGAGAAAGTGACCCGGAAATATTGCCCAACGGGCTCACCCTTGTGGTGCATGAAGACCATAGTGATCCCATCGTGCATGTGGACGTGACCTACCATGTAGGCAGTGCCCGCGAGGAAATCGGCAAGAGCGGTTTCGCGCACTTTTTCGAACACATGATGTTCCAGGGCAGCGATCACGTGGAAAAGGGCGAGCACTTCAAGGTCATTACCGAAGCGGGCGGCACCCTGAACGGTTCCACCAACCGGGACCGGACCAATTATTACCAGACCATTCCCAGCAACCAGCTGGAAAAAATCCTCTGGCTCGAGGCAGACCGGATGGGCTTCCTGCTCGATGCCGTTACGCAGGAAAAATTCGAGAACCAGCGCAGTACGGTAAAAAATGAGCGTGGCCAGAACTACGATAATCGCCCCTATGGCCTCACGCAGGAATTCGCAGCCAAAAACATGTATCCCTACGGGCATCCTTACAGCTGGCTGACCATCGGGTACGTGGAAGACCTGAACCGGGTAAACGTCAACGACCTGAAAAACTTTTTCCTTCGCTGGTACGGGCCCAACAATGCCACCATTACCATCGGGGGCGATGTGAAAACGGAGGAAGTGGTAAAACTCGTGGAGAAATATTTCGGTCCCATCCCCAAGGGACCTGCCGTTGAGAAAACCGTTTTGCCACCGGTAACCCTGGACAAAGACCGCTATGTATCTTTTACCGACAACTACGCACGGGTACCGCTCTTCGTAAAAGTATTCCCTACGGTCCCTGATTACCACCCGGACCAGGCGGAGCTTACCTGCCTGGCGCAGATCCTGGGCCAGGGTAAAAACTCCATCTTCTACCAGGAAATGGTGAAGACGCAGAAAGTGCTGCAAGCCAGCGCCAACAGCAGCCATTCCGAACTCGCTGGTGAACTGTCTTTCCAGGTTGTACCGTACCCGGGCAAATCGCTCGG
>JALOMP010000311.1 GCA_025455365.1 Chitinophagaceae bacterium
CCTAGACTATTTCAAAAATCCTACTTCCAAGATCCAACATCCAAAATCCTATTTCCAAGATCCAACTTCCCATATCCTACTTCCAAAATCTTACTTCTGCGATTATGAACATTTCCCTCACCAACAAGCACGCCCTCATCTGCGGATCCACCCAGGGGATCGGACGCGCGACGGCCATGGAACTGGCCGGGCTCGGCGCTACCTGCACCCTGATGGCCCGCAACGAAGCGGCATTGCAGGAAACCCTCTCCCGGCTGCCCCGGCCCGATGGCCAGACGCACCACTACGTGGTGGCCGATTTCAGTGTGCCCGATACCGTTAGAAAGGCCATCGCCGCGCACATGGCTGCACTGCCCGTGCACATCCTCGTCAACAATACCGGCGGACCAGCTGCGGGGCCTGTGACCGCCGCCACCACCGAGCAGTTCGAACAGGCTTTCTCGCAACACCTGGTCTGCAACCATATCCTGGCCCAGGCATGCCTGCCTTCCATGAAAGCGGCCGGCTACGGCAGGATCATCAACATCATTTCCACATCCGTACGGATCCCGCTGAAAAACCTCGGCGTATCCAATACTATCCGCGGCGCCGTGGCTTCCTGGGCCAAGACCCTCAGCAACGAAGTGGCCATCCACGGCATCACCGTCAATAATATCCTGCCCGGCTACACGAAAACCGGCAGGCTCGACAGTCTTCTCCGATTTACCGCCGACAAACGCGGCATGCACGTGGACGATCTCACGAGGGAAATGGTGGGCGATATACCGGCCGGCAGGTTCGGGGAAGCCGATGAAATTGCCAACGTAGCCGCCTTCCTGGCGTCACCAGCCGCATCCTACGTAAACGGGGTCAGTATCCCGGTGGATGGGGGAAGGACGGGAAGCATATAAAGTGAAAAGTGAGAAGTGAAAAGTGAAAAGTGATACTTGAAAAGTGAGCGGATGGCCACACTATAAAGTAATACAAGAAGCCGTCGGCAACCTGGACATGTTGAAAATCGTTTCGCCCAAATACCGGCACGAAATCTACCTTTGAGTATGCGTCGGATCGCACTTGTGCTGTATTGTTGCGTTGGTTATTGCTTTACGGCCCCCGCCCAGGACCTCACAAAGGATACCTCCCTCGGCCGGCAGGTCTACGAATTCGTAGAGGGCAATATGGGTTTTTACCACCACCCGGAGATAGAGGCCTATGTGTCGAAACTCGGTCAGAAACTCGTCTCGCACCTCGGCGATCCCTTGTTCCCCTTCTCCTTCTACCTTGTTGACAGCCCCGAACCCAATGCGTTTGCCTCGCCCGGCGGAAGGGTATTTCTCACCCGCGGGCTGCTGGCGCTCCCCATCACGGAGGATGAACTCGCCTGCGTGATGGCCCATGAAATCATCCATTCGCAAAACCGACATTATATCAGCCGGAAGCGCAGCCTCATCCTGGGAGGCCTCATCGCCCTGCCCGGCTTGCTCATCGAAAGTATCTTCCAGGGACCTGCAGGACAGGTCGTGGCTTCGCCCTTTACGGGAGCCGGCGCGCTGATCAATGCGCAATATAGCCAGGGCGATGAACTGGAAGCAGACCGGCAAGGCGTTGGCCTGGCCGCAACCGCTGGATACAACCCTTCTTCGCTGGCTACGATCCTGAAAAGAATGGAACAGGAGCGGGAATTCCTTACCGGTGAAGAAGAAAAGAAAAGCTACCTCAGCACACACCCATACACGCCCAAAAGGGTGAAACAGATCAGGGAGGAAGCCGTTAAAAAGGCTCCAAACAAGGTGCCGCCGCTGCTCACCGCTTCGGCCTTCCTGCAGCAATTTGACGGACTGCCCATGGGACCAAATCCGGGGTACGGATTTGTCAAAGGGAACACCCTATTCTGCCCGCAATTCCCCTTGCAGGTGGACTCTCTGCCTGGATGGTCATACGCATTTTCACCATCGTCCGTAGGACTTGTTGCGGACAAGGACGATGCTTTGCTGATCATGGAAGCCGGCAGGGACTCCACAATGGCGGCAACCTATCTTTCCCGGGTGGAAACGCAGATCAGGAAGATGACATTGAAAACACCCAATACGCGGAACGACATCTTATGGGAAGGCCATGCCGGTGGCATGATCGAATATGAGGCTGACATACGGGGTAAGACCGTGCATGTACAGATTTTTGCCATCGACTATACCGGGAAACTGCTTACCATGCTTGCCGCCTGTTACCTGGAAAAGAAAAAGGAATTAGACCAGGTGCTTGCCACCGTAAAACCGTTGCGCATCGCAGACATGCCGGATGCAGAACAACAGCTGTTGAAAGCCTCCGCGGCTACCGGCGGCGAAACAGCAACGGCCTTCGCAACACGCATGGGCGCATCCGCGGAGATTAAAACCATCTGCCTGATAAACGACCGGTCGCCCGGCGAAATCCTCAAGGAAGGAGAAATCATCAAATGGATTCTGCGGATTCCATTCAGGTTCCGGCAATAACCAACCTGATCATCATAGCATCCGCTGATCCTGGCATCTTACTGTGTGTTTACTGGCTTTTTGGGCATTTTAACCCAACTTCGCTGCCAGCCAACGGATGCGGTGGTGAAGTTCTGACCGATGCGCACGACAGCACCGCGACTGACGGCGAAACGAAGAAAGTGTTGCTTTCCAACCGGAAATACAAACGTGGCGCCAATGCGGGCATTCGACTGGCGGTCGTCGTTCAAGTCCTTGTTGACAGATGACTGCCCTCCGGAATAAAAGGTAGCGTCCAGCGCCACCCAGGTAATCGGTGTAAAATTGTAACTGAGGTGCGCCTGGAATGTACCCATCGGGTCCTGTTCCCGAAGGGCATTGCCGGGGTAAAAACGGGTATTGTCCGTAAACAGCCAAACACCCGCATATATATCCATGAGCCAACGCTTGCCAATGGGCTGCGATAATGCTACTTCCGGTCGGAACGACCAGCGGTTGGCTCCTATATTGATGAGTTTGTCCTCAAACACCTGCCCCGTTGGCGCCACCACGTTCATGCTTACACCCAATACGGTTTTTCGGGGCGCGGCCCTCAGCTGGGCGACCGTAGCAGCCGGGGCGCCTATTAAAAGTACGGATAAGCGTAACCGCATATCGGCCAGTCCCGACCGGTATGCCGTCTGCGGTGTACCGTTAACTTTAGCGCTGGCGCTGGCCCAGGAAATGGGCAGGGCCACCAGGGCCTGTGATGTCAGTCCGAACAACGAGAACGTATGCGCCACCCCTATTGATGTGGCGTGTACGGTTGCTTCCAGGTCTTCCAGGGGCAGGGTGGGATCCGTGACCACGCCGCCTTTTGAAAAACTGTATCCCCATATCAATGTCGTGGCATCTTTGGGTACCCTTGCATAGGCGCGCGGATCGAGATCCTGGGCGAGCAGTGAGGCGGCTTGTAAAACCAGGCAGAAATAAACAAGGAAACCCTTTTTCATCATAAATGTTGGTATGCTTTCGGGGGCGACAAAAAATCGGACAACTAAAAATGCCTAAGATCCAGATAAACCAGTCGCAGCAACAATTTAGCAAGAAATATGCATGAGCAGCCGTCGATTAGAGAAAAAAATCGGGATAATACATTTTGTCATAAACGCCGCTGCTCAGTGACACCCGGAAAAAATCACTTCCAACTACTAAGTTCTAAAATCTTACTTCTACCTTT
>JALOMP010000049.1 GCA_025455365.1 Chitinophagaceae bacterium
CGATCCAGTGATAGGTGAAGATGATATTCACCATGCACTTTTGTTTCTGGTTCCGGAATGATGTCTGGTTTATGTCGTTTTCAAGGCTCATAAGGGGCTGGTTCAATCATTGAAATCTCAGGAAGCATTTTCCACGAATTCGTGGGTGTATATTTTCCACAGGATGATCAGGTAACTGAAGACCAGCGGGCCGAAAATAAAACCCATAAAGCCAAACAGCTTGAGTCCCACAATCACGCCGAAGATAGTAATCAGCGGGTGTACATCGCCGATTTTTTTCATCAGGGTGATGCGCGCCAGGTAGTCCACATTGCCCGTTACCATCAGGCTGTAGATCATAAGGCCCGTTGCCTGCCAGTTCATGCCCTGCGAGTAGAGATAAATGACCAAAGGCAGCCAGACAAGCATGGTACCCACGATCGGGAAAAACGCGAATACCCCGGTCAGGAAGCCCCACATACCCCAGTCTTTAAGTCCGAATATCCAGTAACCAATCATGGCGGTAATCCCCTGTATGATTGAAATCAGCGGTATGCCAACGGCATTGGCACGAACCATCTGCATGGTTTCCGTGGCGAGCCTGTTGATGCTGTCATCCCGAAGGGGTATGTAAACATGCAATGCTTTCTCCATTTCCCTGCCGTTCACCAGCATGAAAAAAAGGACAAAAAACATCACCAGCAGGTTGCTGAGAATGTTTGCCGTGCTGTTCAGGAAGGTTGGAATGAAATTGGCAATATTGCCCTCGATCTTCGCCATGTTATCCGCACTGAAAATTTCCATGCCCGTAACTTCCTTAACCTGTTCGGCCAGGGCGCTCAAGCCGGACATCAATTCTTCGGAATGGCTGAAAACAAGGCTGATCTTGGGCGTCACCAACCGGACGGCATAGTACAACGGGACGCCAATGATCACCAGGAAGGCCAGCATGAACAGCAATGCCGTCATCGATTTATTCCACTTTCGCTGTTCCACCAGCCTGAAGTACATGCTCCGGCCGATTATGTAAACCGTTACCGCACCCAGGAACCCGGGCAGGAACACATATAACTCCTTTACGATGAGAAAACCGATGAGCAGGATAATGATCAGCAGGACAACCTGGCGGATCCGGTTATTGAATTGTGTCATGCACTGGTCTTGTAGCCTTTGCTATTCTTCAAAAATGTTTTTCAGCCCCAAACCCTCGTTCCTTCGCTGCAGTTGGAACAAATATCAATATTTTTCCGCCCTCTCGCCAGTTCAGCCCTGAATTGCCGGTAGTTTTCGTTCTGCCAGATTTCGCGGAACGACTGCACCTGGAGGTTCCCGAGCTGGTGTGTGGCGTCTTTATCGAAACAACAGGGTACCACAAGCCCGTCCCAGGTAATGACATTGGCGTGCCAGAGCTTCCAGCAGTGGTTGGGCATGGCATTCTTGGGAACCACCGTACCATCTGCCCTGCGGGTATACCGGCTGAAATGGTTGTTCACCGGGATCAGCCCATTCGGGTCATGTTGGTAATCGTATACCTGTGCGGTCTTAAACCAAACGGCGTCAACGCCTATTTCCCGACCCAGCTTTTTCACTTCCTCCACCTGGTGTTCGTTTGGTTTCACCACGAGGAACTGGAAAATGACAAAAGGGGTACGGCTCCTGAGCGTACGTTTCCAGTGTATGATGTTTCGGGCACCCTCCAGCACTTTATCGAGTCTTCCGCCTACGCGGTATTGCTGGTACACATCCTGCGTAGTGCCATCGATGGAAATGATCAGCCGGTCCAGCCCGCTTTCAACCGTTTTACGGGCGTTTTCCGGAGTCAGGTAATGCGCGTTGGTGGATGTAGCGGTGTAGAGTTTCTTTTGCGAGGCATACCGGACCATGTCCAGGAAACCGGGGTTCAGGAAGGGTTCGCCCTGGAAATAAAAAATCAGGTATAAGACATCCCGTGAAATATCATCGATGGTGTTCCTGAAAAAAGCGCTGTCCATCATCCCGGTTGGCCTGGTGAAGGCACGCAGGCCGCTGGGGCATTCAGGGCACCTGAGGTTACAGGAGGTAGTGGGTTCAAAAGCTACGGAAACAGGGATTCCCCACTGCACGGGACGGTCCGTCAAACGCGTCCACCAGTAACTGGCATAGACTTTGGCGGCATTCAGGAATCGCCGGAAAGTTAGCTTGGACAGGAGGTTTAATGTGTCTTGTACGGGTATTCCGCGCATGGTTGTAAAAATAACACAAACGGGCCATCGTTATGGTTTCATGCACCAAATACAGAAATTTGCAGGTATGGCAACTCCCGTGAAAATCAGGAACCTGGGGATCCGGCTTGCGTTTCTATGCTTCCTGTCCATTCCGGGCAAACCCTACGCACAGGAAACCCGCGAAGCCATGCTGGCGGAAATTTCTGAGTTGGAGCGCAAAGCCGCAACCACAAGATTGCAAGCCATTGGTAACCAAAGCAGTGCTTCGCAAAATACCGATATACACCATTACCGTTGCGAATGGACCGTGGATCCCGCTGTACGATTTATCAACGGGAAAGTGACCCCATCCTTCCGACTGAGGGAAACCGCGTCATCCGTGACATTCGACCTGGTGGACAGCCTGCGTGTGGACAGCGTCCTGTTCGGGGGATCCCCCATTGCGTTCTCAAGACCGGGTAACCATACCGTTCGCATTGATTTTCCCTCAGGGCAGGCCGCGGGCACCCTGCAATCCTTAACGATCTGCTACCAGGGCGTTCCGCCATCCGGGCAGGGCTTTGGGACATTTGCCCTTTCCAAACACGCCGGTACACCGGTTCTGTGGACGCTCAGTGAACCATACGGATCCATGGAATGGTGGCCTTGCAAGAACGGCCTGGACGATAAAGCGGACTCAATCGATATCATCCTGACAACCCCCGAAGCATATATCGGCGTTTCAAACGGGATGATGCAGTCTGAAACCGTTTCGGGTGGCTATCGTACCGTTTCCTGGAAACACCGTTACCCCGTTGCCACATACCTGGTGGCCATCGCCGTTACCAACTATACAACCCTGTACGATTCAGTGACCCTCGGCAACCGGGTGATGCCCATCATACAGCATGCCTACCCGGAATCAGCAAACGCGTTCAGGAATGCGGCCGCGTTAACCGGCCGTACGCTTAAAATGCTGCATGACCGCTTTGGCGATTACCCGTTCATCAATGAGCGTTACGGGCATACACAGTTTTCCTGGGGAGGCGGCATGGAACACCAGACAAACTCATTCATGTACAATACCAACGAAACACTGATTGTACATGAAGCGGCGCATCAATGGTTCGGGAACCTGGTTACCTGCGGTAGCTGGCAGGATATCTGGCTGAATGAGGGTTTTGCGCTGTTTACAACAAACTACAGTCTTGAACTCCACCACCCGGCAGCAACCCTGATGAACACGCTTCGCGCACAACTGAACTCCATTGTATCCCAGCCCGGCGGCTCTGTATTCGTGGACGATACCACCAGCGTGGGACGCATCTTCAACGCGCGCCTGACTTATTTCAAAGGAGGATGGGTGGCGCAGATGTTACGATGGAAACTGGGCGACTCCGCTTTTTTCAGGGGCATGCGTGCATACCTGCAGGACCCCGCTTTACGGTATGGATATGCCCGCAGTGCGGATCTGCAACGAAACCTGGAAGCGGAAAGTGGGCAGGACCTCGACGGGTTCTTCGCAGACTGGCTGTACGGCCAGGGATACCCGAGCTACCAGCTTACCTGGACGCCGGTAGGCAACGGCCTGGTCCAGACAAACCTCAGCCAGGCAGTGTCTCACCCGTCTGTGGATTTCTTTGAGATGCCGGTTCCGATCCGGTTCAAGAATGCTTTCCAGGATACGATCATCATTATTGATCATCGTCAACAGGCACAAACGGCTTATCACAGGCTGGCTTTCATGCCGGACTCGGCATTCATCGACCCCGGACTAAAACTGATCAGCGCACAGAATACGGTTGAAAAGAAGGAACTGCCCCCTGCCGAACCCAATACGGCGATTGTCTACCCGAACCCCGTGGGAAGCAGTTTCCATATTTTCCTCCGGAATTTCCAGGAGGGAACCCTAACCTTGGCCATGCATAACAGCATCGGTCAATTGGTTTGGAGGGAACAGCGAAACAATTTCAGCGGGAATGATATCATCCAGGTATCATCGGACAAATTAGCCGCAGGCATATATTTATTGAGCATCCAGAGCGGTAACGATCAGCGGGTTGTCCGGAAAATCATGAAATAATCCTTCTCCCCAATGAATTATCTTTGCAAACCTGAATCCCTGGCATGGCGGTTACCCGGAAAAAGAAAACCAAACATACATCCCGAAAATACCTGATCGCAGCCCTCTTCGTCCTGGGCCTTGGCCTGATGGGCTTCCTGGTGCACCGTTGGTGGCAGGAAAGAAGAAGCGGCTTTGCGCATTACCCGGGCTTTGGAATACCCCTGCCAACAGGCTTTGAGATCTATGGCATCGATGTGTCTCATCACCAAAGCCTCATTCACTGGGAATCCGTGCGCAGCATGGAGGAGAAATCGGTTAAACTCGGCTTTGCTTTCATCAAGGCCACGGAGGGGTATACCCGAAAAGACAGGCAGTTTTCAAGGAACTGGCGCAAAGCGAGGGAAGTGGGCATGAAACGGGGGGCATACCATTTTTTCCTGCCCAACAAAAACGGCTATATACAGGCTGAAAATTTCATCGGATCGGTACGCCTGGAGAAGGGCGACCTTCCGCCGGTACTGGACGTGGAAGAGACCTACGGCGTTAAACCCGTTGAATTGCGCAAAAGGGTGAAAGAATGGCTTCGCAAGGTGGAAAATCACTATGGAGTCAAACCCATCATCTATACCGGCGCGGACTTTTATGCCAAAATCCTCGGCAGCGAGTTTGACGATTACCCGTTATGGGTGGCCCATTACCTCGAGCGCAACAAGCCCCGCATTGAAAGACCCTGGTCTTTCTGGCAGCATAGTGAAACCGCAAGGGTGAACGGCATCCTGACCAAAGTTGACTTCAACGTGTTCAGCGGCGACTCAACCGACTTTTACAGCCTCCTCGTACCCTGATCAACAAAGCTTTTCCCTTTCACCGCCTTCCGGTAAATTGCACGAAACTCCCCGCATGAATGG
The DNA here is from genome assembly GCA_025455365.1 of Chitinophagaceae bacterium. GTDB lineage: Bacteria > Bacteroidota > Bacteroidia > Chitinophagales > Chitinophagaceae > Pollutibacter. The sequence goes on from JALOMP010000049.1 coordinate 5,136, forward strand.
AATGGAACCGGAAGTAAGCAGGTACCTCAAAAGGATCGCCACGAGCATTTCCGTTGTTCTTCTATGGATGCTGATGATCATACTCTTTGGCCTGAAACTCGGATACTTCTTCTTTGACAAAGGACATTTCCTTGGCAGTGGCATTTTCTACGCCTGCCTCCTGGCCAGTGGATTCTTTCTCATTCGATGGCTGATCAGGTACTGGAAACCTTTTTTTTGAGCACCACCCATTCTCCTATTTGCCTCGACGCTTCCGCAGGGCCAGGATCATGACCGTTAGCATGATCCCCAGCAGGATAAAAGGCAGCCACGACCCCACCGTATACCCTATTTTGTAAGCGGCACTGTCAGCGGCTGCCTGTAAGAAAAAAGATTTCATCTGTTATTGCTTTGTATCCAGGATGATGGGGGTTCCGCCTTTGGATGGCATGATGATGATTTTTGAATTTGAGGAGGCGGCCAGTTCCTTCATCGCCTTGATCTGCTCATATTGCAACTGGCGGTCCGAAAGGCTTTCATTGATGATCCGCTGGTAGTCTGATATGCCTTGCGCTTCCACGCGCTTGCGTTCCGCTTCCTGTTTTTCCTTCTGCAATACGAACTGCATTTTCTGCGCTTCCTGCTCGGCGTTTATTTTCTGTTCGATCACCGCCTTCACGGATGCCGGCAGCGTGATGTTCCTCACCAGCAGGTTCTCCAGCAGTAAACCGCGCTTTTTAAAGTCCAGGTCGATGGTCTTGAAAATCCTGTCCTGGAATTCATCCCTTTTGGTGGAATAGAGCGCCACGGCTTCGTAGTACACCGAATTGTCCCGGATTCTTGTGCGCGTAATGGGGCGCACAATCTTGTCTTCGTAGTTGATACCGGTTTCCCGGAACAGGCGCGGGGCTTCTTCCGGAATGACGCGGTACAGCACGGAAAGGTCGATTGTGACTTCCAGTCCGTCCGAGGTGAGCACCCTGATCGCGTCATCGCCCGTTTTCATGCCCTCATCATGCTGACCGCTCATGGTATAGTTCAGCGTACGCGTGTCCATCTGCCTGATTTCAAGCAGCGGGTTTACAAAATGAAGGCCACTTTTCAGGACATCATTCTGGACCTTGCCAAACAGGGATTTTACCCCTACCATGCCCGCATCAATCTGCGTGACGCAGGATGTCAGTAAGCCGATGCCCATCATCAGGAGGGAGATCGTACGCAGGATACCGGTGAACCTGACAAACGGACTTCCTTCCCTGAATACCGTAAAACTGACCAACAACAGGATGATGCCAAGTATAAGCAGTACCATACATTAATGTTTGAAGGATAGATAAAAATCATGCCCGGGGCGTTGCAAGACCCAGGGAAAATAGATATTTCCGGATCCGCTCAGCTGCTGTGGTCAGATATGATGAACCATTGCCCGTTGATCTTTTTCCAGAGAAGGGTGTAATGTCCGCCCACATCGCCGGCCGCGCGTTTGAGGAACCATTTGCCCACTACATAATAATGGCTGTCCGAAAGTTTTATCAAATGCAGTATCTCGAAACGGAGCTTGCCCATCCGGGCGGTATCCCCATAGTTTCGCTGGTAACTTAACAGCGTTGGGGCGAAACCATAGGTTACACCGCCTTTGCCGATATACATCAGGGAATCATTTTCCCAGTAGCCGTTCATGAATCCTTTCAGGTCGCCACGATTCCAGGCCTGGGTCTGCCTGTCGAGAATTCCCAGGATTTCCTTTTCATCCGCCTGTTGCGCGGCTGCATAAGCCACCGGGAACAGGAGCACAGCCCATAGGCAGAGTGTGCGCCGGTTCATATCAGCAGGCTTTTCAGGTAGCGGGACCCGGCTTCAGCGCTTTTCAGGGGAGAACTGTTGTCATATCGCTCCTGTTCCATGATGAAATGCTTCATGCCGTTGTCCGTGGCCGTTCTCAGCACCCTGGAGAAATCGATGGAGCCCGTTCCAAGGTCGCAACTTGCCTCCTGTTCCGTGGCCGCAGCGGTTTTAAGGCGGTCCTTCACATGGCAAAGGGTGAATCGGTTGGGATATTTTTTCATCCAGGCTTCCGGATCGGCGCCGGCAGTGACCACCCAGTATATATCCATCTCAAAATCGACGAGTGCCGCGTCCGTGGACTGCATCAGGACATCCTGTGGCAACTGTCCTTCGGTGTCCACAAATGTGTACCCATGATTATGGTAAGCAAATCGAATCCCGTTCTTCTTGCAGGTTTCCCCGCGCTTATTGAAAGTGTCCGCAAATTTCTTGTATTCATCGAGCGTTTTTTGCGGCCCGATATAGGGCGATATGAGGTATTTCATACCAACTTCCGCCGCTTCGGCTGCTTTTCGATCGAAATCCTTGTTGATGTCACAATGGCTGGATACCATCGTAATGCCCAGTTCATCCAGGTACTTTTTGAAATCCTTATGGCCCATACCCCAGAACATGCCTTTGTCCCCTTCATAACCCTCCAATTCCCTGAACCCGAAACCGGCCACCTGCTTTAACACCCCTTTCGGATCCTTGGGCATGTCATCCCGAAGGGTATAGAGCTGCAAGCCATAGCTGGCGAGCGCCACGCCCGCGGCCACGGCTGGCGTTTCGCCGGGTACCGGACGGACACTGTCCTGTTCATCGCTGCTCCCGCTGCCCTGGTTGCATGCCATGCCGCCTAATACGATACCCGATGCGAAAAGCCCGGAATGCCTGAGGAATTTTCTTCTGTTGATGGTCATGGCTTATGAAGTTTAAGGTTCACAGACAATACAATATAGTTCATGGTTCATGGTTCGTGGTTCATGGACTGTACTATGAACTATGAACCATGAACCATGAACTAATCATGAACTAATGTACAAAAAAGGCCGGGTGATTACCCAGCCTTCCAAATTAACTTCTAACTTTTCACATCTCACTTTTAACTTCCCTAGGTTGCCCAGGCTTTGTCACCTTTCTTATAAGGTATGCAGCCTTCATATCGGCCGGGAACAGCCACATATCGCAGGGCCTGTGTGGCTCCGATCTCAGAACTGAAATAACCCAGCAGCGTGAGTTGTTTCATCAGCGAGAAGTAATGGTTGCCGTCTCCCTCCTTCTTGTTTTTGTTATACTCTTTTTGCTCCTTATCGAGCGCCGTCAGCACTTCCTTACGCTGGTCGGCCGTGGCTTTCATGAAATTGTGGCCATGCGCTTTCTCACATGCCTGGTCAATGGATGCAATGCCAGCGAGGAAGGCCTTCTGGTCCTTTTCATCGTAGCAATCCGTCACCATTGTATTCATGAATGCCCCCACCTGGGCCGCTTTGGCGCCCGGGGTATTCGTGGTGGGTATGATGGTTTCCGCTACTTCATCCAGGAATGCGATGGTTTCTGCGGACATCGGTAGTCCGGTCAGTGCGGCGGCCTTGTCGGCCTGCTTGCACCCCTCGAGGAAAGCGGCCCCGCCTACCACCGTTCCCCCCAGTATAAGGGCAACCCTGTTCAATGCGTCACGTCTGTTCATGTAGAATCTGGTTTGAGTTTTAAATGTACAAAAGAATCCGGAATCTCAAATCCGCCCATCCGGAATTTACAGGCTGCCCTTTTTCAGTTCCCGGACCGCATAATCCGCCGCCCGGGCCGTGAGCGCCATATAGGTCACAGATGGGTTCTGGTTGGCCGAGGATGTCATGCAGGCCCCGTCTGTCACAAATACATTTTTCACTTCATGCAGCTGGTTCCAGCGGTTCAGTACGGATGTTTTCGGATCATTCCCCATCCTTGCCGTACCCATCTCGTGGATGCACAAACCCGGGTACGCGTCTGCGTTATCAAATGCCTGGACGTTCTTCAGTCCCGCCGCCTCCAGGGTCTCGGCCGCACTGTTCATCATATCCTTACGCATGATTTTCTCGTTCTCGCGGAATTCACAATCGATATCAACCAGGGGCAGCCCCCAGGCATCTTTCCTGTCCTTGCTCAGCGTCATACGGTTATCCGCATAAGGCAGGTGTTCGCCCCAGGCGCCCAGCCACATGGACCAGCCGCCCGGCTCCTGCAAGGCATCCTTGAGTTCCGCACCAATGCCTTCGGCAGATCCCGGCCTTCCCCTGCTGGCGCCGCCCTGGAAGCCGAACCCACGGATGTAATCTGTCCGCCTGGTTTGCTCATTGATATTGCGAAACCTCGGTACATAAATTCCATTGGCCCTTCGTCCAAAGAAATACTGATCGCGAAAATCTTCAGACTGCCCGGAAGCGCCTACCCGGTAATGGTGGTCCATCAGGTTTCGTCCCAGCTGGTCACTCCCGTTGCCCATCCCATTGGGGAACGCATCAGATCGGGAGTTCATCAGGATAAAAGTGGATCCGATGGTGGAGGCATTCAGGAATATGATTTTCGCAAAAAATTCTTCTGTCTTTTTCGTGTTGGCATCTATGATCCGGATCCCGGTGGCCTTTTTCCTGTCCTTGTCGTACAATACTTCCATGACAATGGCATCCGGCCGCAGGGTAAGGTTTCCGGTTGCCCGGGCCGCCGGCAGCGTCACGGAATTGCTGCTGAAATACCCGCTGAACGGGCAGCCACGGTCGCAGGCATTCCGGAACTGGCAGGGGCCCCGGTCTTTCAGGCCCCGCGTCAGGTTGGCCACCCTGCCGATGATCATACGCCTGTCCGTGAACCGTGATGAAATTTTTTGGGCGATATCTTTTTCCAGGCAATTCATTTCCATGGGCGGGAGGAACTCGCCGTCCGGAAGTTGTGGCAGCGATTCCCTGGATCCGCTGATCCCGGCAAATTTTTCCACGTAACTGTACCAGGGCGCGATGTCCCTGTATCGGATGGGCCAGTCGATCGCGATCCCATCCCTGGCATTGGCCTCAAAATCGAGGTCGCTCCAGCGATAACACTGCCGGCCCCACATGAGGCTTCGGCCGCCGACATGATAACCGCGGATCCAGTCGAAAGGCTTCACCTGGTTATACGGATGCTCCAGGTCGTTCACGAAAAAATGACTGTTGCTCTCATTGCAGAAACCGCGCACCTGGATATGCTGCTTTTCTTTCATCTCCGATGAAAGCGTACCCGGATGCCGGAAATCCCATGGATTCATGGTGGCGGTAGGATAATCCCGGACATGTTCCACCTGCCGCCCTCTTTCCAGGACGAGGGTCTTAAGGCCTTTCTCGCAGAGTTCCTTGGCCGCCCAGCCTCCGCTGATGCCGGAACCAACAACAATGGCGTCAAACGTATTCATATCAGGCATGAAAAGACAGATTGTACATTCTTGAAAAACGAGGTGGTGTTGCGATGCGTATTACAGGCATCGCCCATACATAGTAGTTAGGTGCAGCGGAATCACTATTCAACGGCCCTACATATTGAATGCCGCGTAATAAGCCGCGCCCAGCAATGGCAATTTTTCATTCAGCACCACCTGCACTTTCACCTGCCGGATCAGGGCGTCCATCCGCCCATTGCGATTGATGAAGTAATTCTTCCACCGGTTGTCCTGTTGCAGCAGGGGCAGGATCTTGGGAGGTATCCCACCGGCGATGATGAGACCGCCGATCGACTTGGTCTTAAGCACCAGTTGCGCCGCTTCCGTGGCAAGGTGCCGGGTAAAGAGCGTCATTACCTCCACACATACAGGACATGATTTTTCCATGGCCGACTTACTGATGACGGCGGCAACATCGCCTGATTTCATTTCTTCTATCACATGGTCTGCCGCTTTCTTTCCCTGGTCTTCCGTCAGGAACTCAAACAACGTGACGATCCCCATGCCTGATATGATTCGCTCCCAACTGACATGGTCATGCCTTTTGTGGAGGAAACGATACAGATCGATATCAATCTCGTACCGGGGTGCAAAGTCCGTGTGCCCCCCCTCCGTGGCATAGGGGTGATAGCTTTGCCCATCGAAATACAAGCCGGCTTCGCCCAATCCCGTACCGGGGGCGATGATCGCCATATTACCCTTTGCGTCCGCATCTCCTTCATACAGGGTGGCCAGTTCATTCTCCTTCAGGGCTGCCAGGCCAAAAGCGGTTGATTCCAGGTCATTGATAAAATCCACCGGGATGCCCAGTTCCGCCTCAATCTGCGTACTGTCGAGCTCCCAGGGAAGGTTGGTGAAACGCACTTTGCCTTCCACAACCGGCCCGGCCACGGCCATACATATGCGCAGGGGTTTTTCGCCCTGTGAGAAATCCTCTATGATTTGCGTAAGCGAACGGAAATCGCGGGAAACATATCGCGCTTCGCGGATTCTTTCCACCCCGTCGTGGGTAACACGACACAAGGCAATATTTGTCTTGGTACCACCGATGTCGCCGGCCAGAACAATGATTTCTGATTCATGTTCCGCGAATCCATGCCGGAAAAAGATGGGGAAAAGTAAATGCTGGTTCATAATCTGAAAACGTTCCGGTAAGATAAACTTAATACTGCTCAATTAGTATTGCCGTTCAACTTAAATTTATATGAATAAACGTTATCTGCCGGCGCTTGGACTATTGGTCTTTGCTGCCTGTACCAAAATCGACCAGGAAAATCCTGAAATGGCTTCCCTTGGCCAAAAAGCAGCGCCAAAGGAATCTACGTATTTCAATCCGGAACAACTGGGCTACATCGACCTTGGCAATACCGGTGCCGCGGAAATCAGCGCATTCGATCCAGTTACCAAAAAACTGTTTGTGGTGAATAATGGAACCACGGGGGGTGTTTCAAACGCGAGAATTGATGTACTGGACATCCAAAACCCATCTAATCCAGTTTCACTGACAAGCATCTCCATCCTGCCGTTTGGGAGTGGCGTGAACAGTGTTTCAGTTAAAAACGGCATGCTGGCTGCCGCCATTGAATCATCTCCGGCACAAAATCCAGGGCGGGTGGTTGTATTCCGTACCGATAATCTCGAAGTCCTTTCCAACCAAGAGGTAGGTGCACTGCCGGACATGGTAACCTTTAGCCCGGATGGCAAGTATATCCTGAGTGCCAATGAAGGGGAACCCAATGGGTCCTACACCGTCGATCCGGTAGGATCTGTTTCCATCATCGAAGTGGAACGGAATTTTGCCTTGAACACCCTGGACTTCAGCGGCTTTGCGGGACAGGCGGAAGCACTGGCAGCCAGGGGCCTTCGCATCTTTGGCAAGAACGCCCGTTTCGAACAGGATATCGAGCCTGAGTATATCGCCGTATCGGCCAACTCAAAGACGGCCTGGGTAACCCTGCAGGAAAACAATGCCATGGCCCGGATCGATCTGTCCTCCAAACGCATCGAAGCCATCCTGCCGTTCGGATTCAAAGATTACAGCCTTGCCGGCAATGAAATGGACCTGAGCAACGCGGATGGCA